>JBAVAA010000327.1:0-10594 GCA_049585515.1 Terriglobales bacterium
TGCTGCCCTACATTGAATGCCAGTGTACGTTCGGCGTCGGCTACCTGGGCGCGCGTCACCGCCGTCTGATCGCGGGCAGCCTGCAATCGCCGTTGCCGTTTATGACCCCGTTCGAAGAGGTAAGAGATGCCAATATCGAACTGCTGAGTCTCGTCCAGATTCTCGCCGGAAAAATCCTGCGGACTGAAAAATGGAATGAACTGCGTATCCACCCCCAAAGTCGGATTGGGGCGCAGGTTCGCGGTGATCTCCTGAGCCTGATTCTGCAGAATCAGGGTTTGAGTGGCTTTGAGTGAATGGTTGTGTGCCAGCGCAAGATCAACGGCCTGATCAAGAGTGATCCGGGTTGTGTTCTGACCAGTGAGTGTCCCGGCAAGCAGGAGAAGCGTTGCCGCCGCCGCGACCATCCGAGAGTATCTTGAGCGTATAAGGGATGAGATCAAAGTGCACTGACTGTGGCCTAACAGATCTCGCAGTAAATGCTCGAACCTAACGAGCGCTACGCCAAGCTCCGTCGTCCGTATCGTCCTCCTGTGCTTAAGACTGCCAATCAGGGCTGAATGGATGTATTGTAATTCACAGCATTCGCCATTGCGCCATACTTGGGACTCCCGAAGTTCCCCACTTGTGCGAACTTTGCCGAAATCGGCACCTGTAAATGCTTTTGTGGAAAAGTGATAACAGGACTTCGCACGGTTCGCTTCGGGCGTTAGGAAGCCAGCAAATGCTCACATCCTCGTGATGCACAAGGGGAGTGACTGGCTGGATTCACTCCCTTAGAACGTGTACCGTAACGAGAACTGCAGCTGCCGTGCATTAAGCATCGTCCGCGGCGAGCCGAAGTTGGAATTCGGCAAAGCTGGAATAAACAAACACGACGACGGCGCCGGCAGGGTTGAACAATTCTGCCCTACGGTGGGCGTAATTGGGGTGGAGGCAAAGCTTCCCACACCCGGGATTGCAGCTCCGTCTCCTAGCGGGCAGGCGGTGGACCCGGATTGCGCCTGGATTGCGCGACTGACGGCATCATTGTAGTGGCGCGGAATAGTTGGAGTCGTGCCGCAGAATACGGGCGAGCCATAAACCGAGGTCACTTCATCCACGTTCGGACGGTTGAGAACGTTAAAGGCATCGAAGGCCAGCTCCATCTGCTTTCGGTCGGAAAAATGGATGGTGCGGGCGACCCGCAGGTCCCAATTGTATTCGGGGTCGCCGATATAGGTGTTCCTGGGGATCATGGTCTGGCAATTCCCGACCGAGGGGCAGTTGCTGTAAGCGGGTGCGCCACCCACGCGGTCGGTTGCGCCACCCGCGACATCGTTCAGGGTATTGTTGCCATAGAAAAGCGTGAAGGGCCGGCCCGATTGCAAGGTGACGATGCTGCTGAGCTGGAAATTCCGCCACGGGCCATTGTTGGGGGTAAAAGCGGTGAAGTTCATCACGAACCGGTGGCGAGCGTCCTGATTGGAGTTGGAGCGTTCCGCGTTGTAGTCGAACTGGTCCGGCGGCAGGTTGATGAAGGTGGTGAAGTTGCCGTTGTCAATCGCATGCGAATAGGTGTAATTCGCCGTCAAATTGAAATTTTTCCGGCGCTCGATCACCGTGAGAGTCCCGCCGTGATAAGCGGCATTGGCCACGCCGTTGTTGTAATCATCCAGTCCGTTGCTCAGCGTCTGCAAGCCCGAGCCAAGCGCACCGCCAAAGAACGGCCCCAAGCCAGCAAGCGCGCCGGCGCCGAGTGTGGGCGTACCCGTACAGGGCGAGAGCGTGCCATTGGCGTTGAGGATTCCCGGTGTCCATTCCGGCAACGGGTCGGTCGGAGGACCCGATTTGGTGGTGCCAACTGGACACGGTATGTTGATATTATTTCCGCGAACCAGTTTGTGTGCGCCCACGAACATGTAACTCAGGTTAACCGCCAAGCCGCCGCGAAATTGGCGATCAATCTCAAAGCTGAGCTGCTCAGCGTAGGGCGTCCTGGCGTTGTGGTCCATTCCCCCTTCGCCAACGCCGCAAGCGCCGGTGGTGAAGCAAGTACCTGCCATTGAAATTCCAGCAGGGAAGTCGGCACTGTAGGATCCCGTCTGAATAACGCTCGCCGCGTAGCCTGCCGCGTTCTGACTCGCTGGGAATCCGAAAAGCTGATAGCCCTGGTTGGCCTGAGCGAGATTGGACATGATGTTGGGATATTGCTGGGGCAAGATTCCATTTGCCGAGCAAATAGCTGCGATGTTCGCGGGCGCGTGATTGCCGCATTCGTAGCCGGCGACGATCTTCTGAGTATTGGGCACAAAGAAGAAAGTCAGGTTTTGACGGTCGAAGAAGATACCGAAACCGCCGCGGATCACGGTTTTTGAGTCCGGGGAATAGGCAATGCCGATACGCGGTTGGAATCCGTTGTAATCGGGGTTGACGTACTGCGCCAGCCCGGATTCAACATCCCAGCGCAAACCATAGTTGAACGTCAGGTTGTGAGCGATGCGCCATTGATCTTGAACAAAGCCTCCCCAATAGCCGTGGGCGATCAGGCGGTTGTAGCGGTCAATGAATTGCGGCGGATAGGCATTCGCCCATGTCGAATTGGGGAAGCCACCACCGTTGAGCGGATTGGCCGACGTGACTGTTGGCGAGCAAGCGGGGTTGGGGAGGGGGGCGGAGCAGACAGTGGCACTGGTCGGCAGCGGGGTGCCGAGGTAAGTAAACACGACGCCATTGTCTTCGGGAACTGGGCATTCTCCGGCGGCCGCGCCGAGGCCAGTACCGGCGATCGGATAGCCGCCGCCGTAGTTGGTATTGAAGTACTGAGCGAAATTCGCGAGGCAGGTAATGCCCGGCACGAGCATGCGAACGGGGGTAAACCCGGGATACGTTTCCATACTCGACAAATAATTGCCGTCGACGCCGAACTTTATGATGTGATTTCCCTTGATCCAGGAGACGGACTCGGAAAGCTGGCCGCGGGTTTCGTAGAGACGATCGTTGGTGCCGAAGTTATGGCCTAATTCGAGATCGTTGAGAATGCTGAAGTCCGGTTGGCCGGTGGCACCGAAGAACTCGTAATGGCGCCGGGCGTATTGTGCGAGCACAGTATTGACCACGTTGGACGACAGCACCGAGTTCACCGTGGCGACCACGGCCTGATCGCGAACGTAAAGGTTTCGGCCGCCACTGGGAACGCCGATGCCGCCCCCGTCGAGCGTGTTCCCGACCAGTTCGTTGAGCGCGCGGATGTCTTCGACGTTGTAGCGAACGGCCAGACGATTGTTCCTGGTGAGCTGATGGTCGAGCCGCGCAAAGCCGAAGTCGTCATCTCCAGTTTTCAGGAACCCCTTGAGGAAGTCAAAGGCCTGGGATTGCGTAATATTGGCGGGATTGCCCGCGAAATTGGGAAAGCAGGACGAGAGCGCGCCGATACAGCCTTCCGGAGCAAGTCCCATCAGCGCCTTCGCCTGGTCGATGAGCAGAATATTGTTGACGAGATCGGGCGGATATGTCGGCGATTGGGCGCTTCGTTTGCCTTCGTAGTTCATGAAGAAGAAAGTCTTGTTCTTGACGATGGGGCCGCCCAGCGTGGCGCCAAACTGATTCTGACGCAACGCGTGCGGCAGTGGCGCGGGCTGAAGAAGCGAGCGCGCATCGGTAGCGCTGTTCTGGAAATACTCGTAGAGCGAGCCATGGAGATCGTTGGTGCCGGACTTGGTCACGATGTTGACGATGCCACCAACCGCCCGTCCGTATTCGGCGCCAAAGCTATTGTTTACGACGCGGAATTCCTGGACAGAATCCTGCGGAGGTGTGGCACGCTGAATGCCGCTGGCCGCGTTAACGAAGTCGGCGCCATCCACCGTAATTTCATTGCTGAACGAGCGCATACCGCCGAAGGAGATCTGCGTGACCTCAAACTCAGTGAACGTGGTTCCCAGGCTGGTTCGACTGGTGGCCACACCCGGAGTGAGAAGAGCAAAGTCAGTAAACACTCGACTGCTGGTGGGGAGCGATTCGACCTGCTGCGTCTCCACGACCTGGCTGATCTCGCTTCTGGTCGGTTCGATAGTGGGCGCTTCTGTCGTCACTACGACGGTCTCGCCCTTGCCAGCGACCTCCAGAGCCACATTGATGGTTGCAAGCTGACCGACAGTCAGCGCGATTCCCTTCTGCGTGTAGTTGGCAAACCCGGGGGAGGTTGCCCGCAGCTCATAGGTACCGGGCGGAACATTCGCGATCACGTAGAAGCCGCTGGCGTTCGACGTTGCCTTGTAGACCGTGTCCGTCGCTATGTTGCGCGCGGCGATGGAAGCGCCCACGATCTCGCGTCCGCTTGGGTCCGTGACCGTTCCATTCAATTGGGCGTTTTCAATTCCCTGAGCGAATGCTTGATGGGCGTCGCAGGCGAGAATGAAAAAAGCAAGCAGGACCCACAGAACCGTCGAAAAGCGCTTCATGGCGCCTCCTTAAGAGAAGACGTACGACATGTGGAAAGGCGTGGGCCCCTATGTGCTGTGACTTTTTTGAGATCCCCACCCAACTGCCGCAAAGGTGTTTATCACCGAAATTGTTTGATTGTCAACTTAAAAAATGTATACGTTTCTCCTGTTGCAGGGGCACATTTTTGTAACCACACGCAAGAATGTATGCAACCGCACATAGAGGCCGTAGCGGGTCAGTGACGTAATCAGTTGGTGGCGCGCGGTCAAGGAGGAATGTCGAGAGTTGAGCCGCGCATGGTGTGTGGACTGTTCATTAAAGTATCGAGCTCAGGGTGAGCAGGTCCGTCAGTTGATGTAATACCCGGCGTGGCCTCCGGCTCAACGGCTGCTTCGCCCAGTTTCGCGCATTGGTCATACCGGTCGTAACTCCGAAACCGACCGCACCTGCGCGGCGAGCCATAATCATTTCCACCAGCGGATCATCGCCAACCACGCCAACCCTGCGCATGGGCACCGCGAGCTTGCGAGCCACCAGCCGCAAAGCGTGGAGCGAGGGTTTGCCGGTTAGCACCATGGGCGCACGAGTGATCTTGCGCACTGCGGCAGTGATGGCGTGCGAATGCCCCAATGTCTTGCCGCTCGCGGTGGCGAAAAAAGGCACATCCGAGGCGACATAGAGCTCGGCTCCATTCCAAATTGCCTTTACCGCCGTCTCGATATCCTTCATCCCGCAGTCCGGATGCCAGCCGATGTAGACCGCCTGTGCGTGCTCGGCTCCTTCTTGCCCCGTGGATAGAGTGTCAATTCCAGCCTCTCTGAGTGCATGTCCCACGCCGGAAGTGCCTAACACTAGAGCGCGCTTAATTCCGCGGCGCGGCATCAGATCGGCCGCCACGGTGGAGGGAGTAAGTAGAGAATCGTCAGGGATCGGCAAACCGAGCGCACGCAACTTTGGCGCCTGCTCGGCGGCCGGATAAGCGGTGCCATTGGTAAGTACAACAAACGGTATTCCTCGTGTACTCAGCTCCGTCAATACTTCTACTGCGCCGGGCAGCAATTGGTAGCCACTTAGAGAACGGTCGCTTAGGAGGAGCGTGCCGTCAAGGTCGAACATGAAGCCCTCGACCGGACCGAGCGCTTCTCGCCTCCCGTTACGAGACGCTTTCATGCTCCCACATCTCCTGTGGCGCTAGTGCTTAACTCAAGACTGAAGCCCGCCTTTTTCACTGAGATATATGCGATGTCGCGGCGGGCGGCGAGTTGGCGGATCAGATTCTTCACTGGAACTATCTCGGGATTGTAGATGCGCGGCGCGGCGCCAAACGGTTTCATCGCATCAACCTGGTTGGTCGGCATTGTGGCTCGAAGCAGAAACTCCTCATCGCTGAGTTCCGGTCCAATCCGTTTGCGCAACTCAGGCAGCGCCGGCATGCCGGGCTCCTTCCGCAGCTCTCGTGCTCGCGGCAGGGAGTCAATGCGGTCCATCACCTCGGACGCGATCGGAATGTTGGGCCGACCGAATTTTCCGAACGCGTAGCGGATCACTTCGTCAGGAATCACCGCGTAGCGCTCTTTGCCCGTCACGTTCATCACGGCCTGGGTTAGGACAATCTGCGAGAAGGGTGTCATCACGATCGGCCAGCCGAGTTCTTCACGCACCCGGCCGATTTCATCGATCACAGCGTGCTCCAGGTGTGACAACCTGCTTTCGGCAAGGTGACGCCGCATCGTGCCGATCATGCCACCCGGCAGTTGATGGCGAAGATAGCCGGCGTCGAAAGCCTGCGGGTGCCCCACGGGCAAGCCCTCGGCTTCCGCAAGGCGAGTAAAGTACCGGCTAACTTCGGCGAGAGCTTCATCATCGATGTCAACCCGATGGCCGAGAGCGCGCAGATTGGATACCACTCGTTCAGACGGCGGATTGGAAATTCCGTCGGAAGCCGCACCCGAGGCGCAGTGCACTGCGCTCACTCCCCACTGCGGCGCATCCATGTAGACCAACTCCCCGAGACCGATGGTGCAATGAGAATGCAGTTCCAGCGGCTTGTCGCCGATCACCTCTACGATCGCAGGGATCAGCGTCTGGGCGCGGAGTGGAGTAAGAAGACCTCCGGGATCCTTGATGTAGAGAGCGTCCACGTCACGGCTGGCGGCCAGCCTGCGAGAGCAATTGACGTAGTGTGCGTCGTCGTGGATAGGGCTCAGCGTGAAGACGAGCGCGGCCACAACATATTCGCCGCCGGCCGCCTTCACCATGCGCGCGCACGCGACATTCGCGTCAGCATCGTTCATCGGGTCAGCGAGCGCAACGCGCCGAATGCCATTCTTCACCACCGTCCTGAAGGCCAATGCCATGAACTCGGGGCTCGCCGTTTCCCACGAGATAAAGCGAAACCCGGTGGAGAGAAACTGCAGCGGCGTTTTCGGCGTCGCCTCCGCCATCAGACGGATTCGTTCCCAGGGATTCTCCTGCTTATAGCGGACGGCAACCCCCATGTGGGTGGAAGTCGTGAAGTCGATGGCCTTGAAGCCCACGCGGTCCATCGCGGGCGCGATGGTTAGAGTCTTTGCAGTGTCGACACCGAGCGCAGCCCAGAGGCTTTGATTCCCATCGCGCAATGACGTCTCAACCAGTTGAATATTCGCCATGCTCACGACCTTGCCATCAACTCGGGACGCACACGCAGCAGAATCTCGCCATACTCGACTGCCGCTCCGTTCTCAGTCAATATCTCGACCACTTCGCCCTTCACGCCAGCCTGCACCGTATTCATCAGCTTCATTACCTCGATAATGCCGATCACCGTGTCGTCTTCGACATGCGAGCCCACCTCTACGAAGGGCGGTTCGCCGGGCTTGGGCGCGCGGTAAAAAAATCCGAGCAGCGGAGAAGGAACTTCGCACAGTCCGGGTTCTGACGGCGGCTTGTGTTTTTTCGCCAGTCGCGGCGGCGCTGTCGCGGACGGTAGCGCCGTCTGCATGGGCCGCTCCGCACTGTCAGGAGTTGGCCGCGCGGATTTCGCCGAGGTGCGCTGCAGGTGCAACTTCATGCCGTCGATCTCCAGCGACAGGTTGTCGAAGCTCGAGTCTTCGAGCAACCGCATGATCTCGGCCACATCCTTGGCCGTCAGACTCATCTGCGGCCTCCAAATCCGAAGATGTTCATTACATGCGTAAGTGGATTCTCGGCGGGTCTGGCGACCGGCAGCGATTCTTTGGCAGACCACACTGTCTCCGGGCGGCTCTGCAGCAAAAAGATTTGTCCGTTCCGGTCGATGGCCCATTCAATATCCTGCGGGCGGCCGTAATGGCGTTCGACCTTACGGCCAAGGTCTCGGAGCGCAACTAATTCGTCGTCGCTCACGCTCGGCATGCGGCGCATCGCCTGTGGCGTTTCAACCTCGTCGATGCCACTGCCACCGTGTGCCGCCGGCAAATGTCGGATGTGCTTATCGGAGATATCGCGCACTGAAATCTCGCCGGTGATCTTTGCGATGACGAATCGGTCTGGCGTCACCTCGCCACTGACCACAGCTGAGCCGAGCCCCCAGGTCGCTTCGATGGTAATCACCGACCGGTCGCCGGTGAGCGGGCTGCGTGTGAACATCACTCCTGCTGTGCGCGCGTCAACCATCTGCTGCACGACGACAGCCATCGCCACTCTGTCTTCCCGAATTCCACGTTTGCGACGATAGGCGATGGAGGGAACAGAGTAGAGACTTGCCCAGCAGGAGCGTACAAATTTCAATGTTGCCTGTGCGCCTACAACCCAGAGAAAAGTGTCCTGCAGGCCGGCGAAGCTGGCATCCTCCGCATCCTCAGTCGTCGCGGAGGAACGCACCGCCAGCGGCAAGTCCGGTCGCTCGCAAAGTTCAGCATGTGCCTCGAGAATCTCCGATCGCAAGTCATGCGGCAACTCTGCATTTTCGAATCGCGCGCGGACTCGTTCGGAAAGAGCGGTGATCTCCTCGAGCTCATCATCGCGCAGAGACTCCACCCGTGGACGAATCTGCTCTTCCATTTCGAGAGTCGCAAGAAAGCGTTCGAAGGCGCCGGTGCGCACCACAAACCCCGACGGCACGGCGATTCCAGCGCGGGTGAGTTCACCCAAAGAGCCGCCTTTGCCGCCGACCACGGAGCGATCCTTCAGTGTGATATCGGCGAACCAGCTGATGTTTTCCGATGACTGCATGGCAACCCTGCGAACTTCAAACTGGAACTGGAACTGGGAACAACGGAAAGCTAACGGCCTACTCGAGAATTGTTACTATTCCTCGCCCTCCATCCACGCGGATGCGCTGACCGTCTTTGATTCTTTGCGTAGCCCTACCGGTCCCCACGACCGCAGGCAGGCCAAATTCCCGCGCTACGATGGCTGCGTGGCTCATCGAGCCTCCGATATCCGACACGGCTGCACCGATCTTCTGGAAGATCGGCGCCCACGTAGGATTGGTGACCTGGCAAACCAGGATGTCTCCCTGGCGCAGGCGGCCGATCTCGTCGACTGACTTTACGACTCGGGCCACGCCCTCGACTACACCTCTGGAAGCGGCAAATCCCTTGATCTCGTTTGAATCCGGTTGATCACCTGCTGTCAGCCAGGCGTCCAGACTCTCGCGTGTAATTCCCCACAGCATGACGATGGCTGGATCATCGATGACGTCGGGAACCGGCCCGAGCGCGGGCGCAGTATCGTGCTTTGTCCACTCGGCTATCGCAGCCTTTCGCTCCTCCACGAGGGCGGGCCAGCGCGATGGGCCGCGCGGAGGCGAGCCGTTCGACCACGACGTCATCATGTCGACGATGGCCGCTTCCACTTCGAAGTGAGTGAGTTGGAACACATCTTCCGTATCCGGAAAGAAGCCGTTCGTCGAGAGCAGGGCACCGAACTCTCTGATCTTGTTGAAGAACAGGTTCGTGTACCAGTGCTCGCAGTAAAACTTGTGGCCCTCGACGTAAGGAAAGACACGATGCGCCAGCCCGATCATCTGATCGTAGGCGGCGCGATCCTCATCGGTATTCAGTAGCTCGCGATAATCCTCGATCAGCTGCTTACGCTCCGCCATCAGTTTCTCGATCGGCCGTTCGATCCGGTGGCCTGCCTTTGCATTAGCGATGTATCCGGGCAGCGCGGCAAACGGCATCGACAGATCGTCGTTCCATGACCTGTGGTAGTGATAAAACCCGTCGCCGACGTTTATGTTGAACCAGGGGTCGCGCGAAACCGCGAGTTCTTCCAGCCACTTCCTGCCCGAGTTAGATCCCTCGAGGTTCTCGATGATATCGTCGGGAGCGGCATCCTCGCGGAATTCGTCATCGACGCCGAGTTCGATGGCGCGCTTGGCAAGGCGTCTGAGTTCGTCGTCCGGGCGGAAGATTTCAGCCTGCATACCCGCGACCATTCGGGCCACGGTCTGGTCGCTGATCTCCGGAAATGCTTTCTTGCAGAAGTCGAAGAAGGTCAGATAGGCGCCATAGCCGAGCAGGAGAAATTCGAAATGGTACTGCCACATCCGGTAGTAGCCTTCCAGGGTTTTCTGATACGTGTCGAGCAGGTAATGGTTGGAGGCGACTCCACGGCCTGCATGGACATGTTCCAAGGGCTCGAACTCCGGGATTTCAACTTTCCGCAGCTTCTCCGCATCGCGGATCAGCGCCATCATTTTTTCTTTCCATTGCGCGTACAGCCGCTCCCAGTTGGCGTAATAGTAAAAGGCGCGCTGCTTGAATTCCTCTGTGCGGCGGGCAATTTCGTTTGGATCAGTCACAGCGTTTCCGCCGATGTAGATGCGGCCGTTGATGATTCGATAGTCGATCCCCAGCGTTGTCGGCAGGCAATGCACTCGCGTGTTGTTTGCGCCCAAAGCACAATATGCGGCCTCGGCAGTGATTGTGTCGAAGAGGCACATGGGCGCCGGGAAATGCATGGAGTTGTAGAACCAGAAGCGCTCGTCATCCTCCGGGGCGAATTGCATGTAGTACGGATAAGCAGCCTGGGTTTGTTCGGTTCCCGCGATCACTTCAAGCGAGCTTGGAAGCGGAAAGCGCTTGGGTTTGACCATTGTGCTCATTTGCGTGCCCCCGTTGGGCCGTTTCAATCTACACCTTTTGGTGCCACGGTGTAGCCGCACTGTAGCCGCTATTTTTTTGCGTCATCACGATTGATG
>JBAVAA010000328.1:0-1572 GCA_049585515.1 Terriglobales bacterium
AGTCAAAACAGGACGCGACCACGGCCTGGCAGGTGGTGACATTCTGGTGCAGCGAAATGGAATCCTGGGGAGCATTCATTAAGGCGCCGATTTCGTTGCCAACTTCCGGCGCAAGCATCCACCAGCGTTCTTCCCAGGCGCGAACGCCGCGGGTCGCCCAGACGTCGGCGTAGGCATGGAGCGCGTCGTAAACGGCGCGAGGCATGGCTCCCAGGGAGTTGGAGATCATGTAATTGGTGCGCTCGAGGATGGGAAACTCGGAGCGGTAGCGCAGGAGGTCGTCCTCTGGAAGATGAGCGGGCATGGAAGTCATAGACCTGTGCATCCTGGCACTTACTGAAAGCTGACGGCTGAAAGCTGAAAGCTGTTTGTTATGGCCCTACGTCCTTGCCCACGCTATCCAGCACTCCATTGATAAACTGCACCGACTCGGGTGTGGAGAACTTGCGGGCAATTTCAAGCGCTTCGTTGATCACCACGGCGCGCGGCGTGGCCGGATAGCCCAGAAGCTCTGCGACCGCTCCGCGCAGCACGTTGCGGTCGACGGTCGCCATGCGGCCCATCCGCCAGTGCTGTGTGTGCTTGCCGATCAAGCCGTCGATCTCCGGCATACGGTCGCTGGCCACGCGAAAAAGATCGTCGGCAAAGCCGCGCACTTCTTCTTCGACGTTCGACCGCTCCGCCCAGAACGTTTTGCGGACAATATCCGGCGTCTGCTTTCCCATGTCTGCCTGAAAGAGCATCTGCAGAACCAGTTCGCGGGATTTGCGGCGGGTGCCCATGGAGCCGTCAGCCCTCAGCCGTCAGCCATCAGTAAAACCCCGATGCGTTGAGGCTGACAACAGTCTACAGGACAGTGGCATTGCGGCAGAGTTGAAGACAGAGTTGAAGACTAAGAGCGAGGTTTGCGTTTTCGAGAATTTGATTTTGCCTTGCCCGCGCTCTTGCTGATGGCTGACGGCTGACGGCTGATGGCTTTATTCAGATTCGCCATCTCCACCGCGGCCAGCGCTGCTTCCAATCCCTTGTTGCCCATTTTTAGCCCGGCGCGATCGATGGCCTGCTCCAGCGTCTCGCAGGTCAGCACGCCAAAGGCATGCGGCACTCCAGTCTCCTGTGCCGACTGCCCAATGCCGCGCGTAACCTCGTTCACGATAACGTCGTAATGTGCCGTGTCGCCGCGCAGTAGACAGCCAATGCAGATGATCGCGTCGTATTTCTTGGTTTCGGCAAGGATGCGCGCTGCTGAGGGAATTTCGAAAGCGCCGGGAACGCGGACCATCTGGATATCTTTCCCGTTCACTCCGGAGCGTGTCAGGCCATCCAGCGCCCCCTGAAGGAGGCGCTCAGTGATGAAGGAATTGAAGCGCGAAACCACAACTGCAAAGCTCTTTCCCGCCCCGCTGAGGCCACCTTCAGTTGCCGCGGGATGCTCGGAGTTGGGCACGACGAAAACGACAATCTCGCCCGGCAGTTTAACCGCGAATGTGTGCCTGCCGGTTTTCTTCGAGATGGAATCCCACGGAATCTCGTAGCCGCGTTTGTGAGCGATAAACCAGATGGCTTCTGGAT
>JBAVAA010000329.1:0-3675 GCA_049585515.1 Terriglobales bacterium
GCGTTAGTCACGCAGAGAATGGCGCAGAAAATCGGCTATGCGGATCCGGAAAAGGCTTATCTGGCGGGATTGTTGCACGACCTTGGATTCCTGGTGAACTCGGTGCTCTATACCGAGGAGTTCCGACAATGCCTGCGGCGCGCCTCCGAGGAGCACATCCCGCTGCATGAGATCGAAGAGCAGGTTCTTGGCTTTACCCATTGCGAGACCGGGCAGATGCTGTGCGAGCATTGGCGCTTGCCGAAGGAGCTAAGCGACTGCGCCGGTTGTCATCACGATGTGAGCCTTTTGCCGGCGGCGGGACCGCTGGCATGCCTGGTCCACTTGAGCGACCTCCTATGCCGGATGCGCTATCTCGGTTATGGCTATGAGGAAATGATGGGAGTCGATCTGGTTGGAGACGCGGCGTGGCAGGCCCTGGTTGCCAACTATCCCGCGATTGGAACGATGGATCTGGTTCGTTTCACGCTCGACATTGACGGGGCCATGGACCAGATTGTGGCGACCGTAGATTCTGTTTTTGGCGTCAAGAAGATTGCGGTTCCTGTCGCGACCTGAGTTTGGCAGGTTTAATTACCCGCCGCATGTTTGCGGGCACAAAAAAACGTCCTGAGCAGGTAAGCTCAGGACGCATTCGGCAGCCCTCCCCCAGAACTGCCAAACCACCTGCTCATCCTATGTCCGTTTGGCGGCACTGTAAATGTCACTTCCGTAATGACGAAGTGGCAAGTAAGTACTGCGGGGTCATGGGCGAAGGTAACGTTACTAAGTGGAGCTCTGGGATACTGCCGGATGTCCTGGTCGTCGGCCCTGGCCCTCGGGCATGATTCTCATTCCTGGTCCTCGGCGGGCGGGGACGCCCGCCGGACAGCGGAGCTACGCTTTTCAGGAGGCCAGCTGTTACCTTTTATTCCAGATCTGTCCGCCGTCGATGGTGGTCCAGATTTCGTTCTTGCTGGTGGAAACTACGATCTCGGCGGGGCTGCGCAGATTGTCGCGGATTTCGATGCGAGTTATGTCGGAGCTAAGTGCGTAGGCCTTGATAGAAGGTTGCACCTGCACCCAAGTTATGCCGTTGTCGCTGGAGTGGAAGAGCGTTCCTGCCCGCCCGCCGGTCCATAGATCGCGGTTGTGACTTGCATAGCACAATAACGGATGATCCGCGCGCAAAGCGTTTTGCCAGGTCTGGCCGTTGTCGAACGATCGCTGCAGGACTCCGGCTTTAATCGTCCACAAAGCATTGTTGGCCGCAGTCGGGATGGCCAAGTTCTGGCTGGACGAAGCCTGGCTCGTGGAGGGAGCGAGTTTCACTGCGGCCATTACATTCCTGTTGCGGCTTTTCAAAGCGCCCGAGGCGGCGACTGCTGTGTCATTTTCCTGTTCCTGCTGCCCGATCACTTCTGGCTCTGGCCCTGGTTTCGCCTTTTCAATCGCCGGCGTCGTGTTTCGCCCTATCAAGGTATCTTGCGACGAAGGTCCTGCCACTACTGCCTCGGCGGCTGCAACGTCGACGCTTTCAGTTACGTTTTGCGACGGTGATCCACCCAATTCGGAAGCTGGGGATGCGGGAGATGGCGCTGGCAACGTTTTGCCCGCAGCTAAACCGGGCTTGTTCTCGGCAAGCATCATTCCGGATTGGGCTGGACGCGGCGACGCGGCGGATCCAGCTTTGAGCTTCTTGGGCATCTGCGATTGCAGCTTTTCCCGTGCTTTGTCGGTTTCAGCGAGAGTTGTCGCTTGTTGCATTGGCGACGACTCGGCTGTTGACGATGCAACGGGCGACGATGCGATCTGTGGACTTGTACCCGGAAGCGCAGCTGGCGCGACCTGCTGGTTTGCGAAAGGCAGCGTTGCCTGATTCAGCTTTCCCGGATGCAGCAGGAGCACCGAGGCAGCTACCGCAACTCCGGCTGCCAGCGCGGCCCAGCGCAAACCCGGCCAGGCGAGGTTGGCAGAACTCAGCCAGTTCCAGCTGGACTTCGCCGGGAGCGCGATCGCTTCGGGTTCTGTGTGGGGCTCCGTTGGAACTGCCACGGTATCGGCTTCCGGAAGCGCCAGGACGAGGATCTCGCGGCAGTCTCCACAGCTCGCGAGATGCTCGAGAACGCCCGCGCGCTCGGTCGCGGAAAGCGCCTGCTGGGCAAAGGCGGTGAGCAGATCGGCATCCGGATGCGTTGGAGGGGGCTCGTTTTGGCCTGATACGGTTTGGCGGAGCGCGCTTTGGGCCGGCGAACCTTCTGGCCGGGCGGCCCGCAGGCGGTCACGCACGATTTTGGGTACTTCAGTCATAAATGGTCAATACGATCAAACTCGTCAACAAGGTAAATTGGTCAATCCACGCTTCCGTCGCCGGCATCTTGCGCCGGGACCTTGTTTCCAGGGAACGCTTTTGCATCGGAATCTTGCAGCAAACGCGAGCGCAAATTCAGCCGAATGTCGCGCACGTCAGTCTCCAAAGCTTCGGCGGCCTGGGAGTGGCTCATTCCCTGCGTTCGCAGCCCGGCCAGAATGCGCTTCCGGAGCGCGGTTGAGAGCCGATCCAGCCGCCGGCTGACGCTCGATTCGTGCAGGCCTAACGTTCGCGCTATCTCGGCCAGCGTCCGGCCATCGAGATAATAGGACGCCAGCGTGAACCGGTCTTCCGATGAAAGCTCGGCTAGAGCCTGGTCGGTTGCCGCTTCGAGGCGCGGGTCCGAAGCGCACTCCGGTTCTGGAATTGCCGCCGCAAACTGTACGCCCTCTTCGGTCTGTTCTTCGAGACTGACCGTGCGTTTCTGCTTGCGATAGCGGTTGATGAACTCCTGCGCCATTACGGTGCGGAGCCAGCCTTCGAGCGATCCGCGGCCGGTGTAGAAAACGAGCTTGGAACTGCGCACCCCGTTGCGCGCATTCACGCCGTACAAATCCGCGAACAGGGAGTCGGCCAACTCGGCGGCGTGCGCGGCGTCGCGGGTAATGTGCAGCGCCATGCTGTGCAGCTTTTGCCGGTAGCGGCTGATGAAGTCCTGCCACGCGCGCTCGTTTCCCGCGGCGCAGGCGCGCGCCAGCGCCAGTTCTTCGAGACGCAGAGCGGCGCAGAAGCCGTTTCTCTTTTCTATTTCTATCGCGTGGTCTACCGAGTTGTCGGGCGAAGCGGGGGCCGAAGCGGGACACGGGTTGTGGGGAAGATACTTGCGCAGAATTTCATCGAGGATGGCTGCGAACTGCTCCGCAGTTACGCCATAGGCCGCTGCCCCGCTGCGGCCATAAAAAACCGCAACATCTGCTTCCAGGGCGGATTGGGCGGACCTTGGCATTGTCATTTCGGTCGCACTTCCCGATTTTGCCTTCCCATGATGCTAACAATTTATTAGACGCAAGTAAGGGAAAATCGTACGTTCTTCGATCAGCGAGCAGAAAAGACACTCCTTGGAAGACTCGCGATTGGTTCCCCGGCACGCTCCAACTTAGCGTGCCGGGGGCGTGCTGGATCGAGAGAGAAGAATTGATGTGAGCACGGCGCACGCAGAGGATCTTGCGCGGGATCACCGGTGTCTTCATTTTGAGGAGGCCGATTATGCGGCTGGTCGTCGTGGTTACTGGAATTGTTCTGTTAGTGGTGGCGGTGGTCATGCTTCCGTGCCTAGTGCAGGCTGGCGAAACGGCGCCGGCGTCTGGTTATTCTCTCCTTAGCCC
>JBAVAA010000330.1:0-6000 GCA_049585515.1 Terriglobales bacterium
CAAAGAAACGGTGCATTCGCTGGCGATGTCTCGATCTACGTAGGGCTAAACGCGTATGAGGTCATCGCTTTAGCGATGACGCCAACGCAGCCCCTAAAGGGGCGTCTGAGTGCGCAAACGTTTGGTATTGCTAAAGCAATACCCTGATACGAAAAGCAGTGCCCTGATACGAAAAGCAATACCCTGATACGCATCGAAGGGCGCTAAAGCGATTTCCTAATGCGAATCCTTCCATTCGAACCAACTCAGTTATCCCCCGCCCAACATTCTCGTTCGAAACGGCTCGGCGTCGCCGCAACTCCATGATGAAATAGATTCTCTATGGCCAAGCGGGTCAGTGTCGATCGCTGGATGTTTACTGTGACCACGATCCTGGTTTTTATCGGATTGGTCATGATCTTCAGCGCCTCCGCCGTGATGGCCAAGGACCGATTCGGCTCGGCCTACGCGTTCCTTCTGAAACAGATGGTCTGGGCCGTCGCGGGGCTCGCCGCCATGGTTGTGGCCATGAAGGTGGATTACAAGCGGCTGCGGCATCCCGCGCTGGTTTTCTCGTCTCTTGGATTTACCGCGCTGCTGCTGATTTCGGTTTTTTTTCTTGATCGCGCCCATGGCACGCACCGCTGGTTTCACGTGGGTCCGATTTCGTTGCAGCCTTCGGAGTTGGCGAAGCCGGCGCTCATTCTGTTTCTGGCGTGGTTTCTTGAAAACAAAACCAAGGCCATGGACGACTGGCGCAACACGCTGCTTCCCGCGGTTGTGCCCACGTTGGTGTTTCTGGGGCTGATTGTTTTTCAGCCTGACCTGGGCACCGCGATTGCGTGTGCGGGCATCACCGCTTGCGTGCTGTTCGTTGCCGGAATCCGTCTGCGCTACTTTGGATACGCTTTCGTGGCTGCCCTTCTGCCGCTTTATTTTTTGATTTTTCACGTTTCGTACCGAAAGGATCGCATCCTTGCTTTTCTCAATCCCTATGCCGATCCTAAGGGGTTTGGCTTCCACATTATCCAGTCGCTGATTGCGGTTGCGACTGGCGGCGTTACCGGACTCGGTTTCATGGAAGGCAAGCAGAAATTGTTTTATCTTCCGGAACCGCACACCGACTTCATTTTCGCGGTGACCGCCGAAGAGTTGGGGCTGGTGGGAGCGCTTGCCGTTGTCATTCTTTTCGCCATCTTTCTGTGGCGCGGAACCCGCGCCGCGCTGCGGACTCAAGATAATTTTGGACGCTTCCTGGCCGTCGGAATCACCAGCATGATCGTGCTGCAGGCCTTCATCAATATCAGCGTGGTGCTCGGGTTGATGCCGACCAAAGGGATCCCGCTGCCGTTTGTTTCTTACGGTGGATCGTCGCTGTTTGTCACCCTGATGTGCGTCGGCGTACTGCTGAATATCACCAAGCAGGCCGAGTAGTACTTCTGAAGCTGCGTTCGGTGGATTATGCTGGACGCTCCCGACATTTCCCGGCATTAGGTGGGGACGTTTTTTGCATGGCCAGCCCACGATCCGAGGCTTCTCAATCATCGTCGAACCGGAAACTGATTCTGGCCGGCCAGATTGCCTTCCTGCCGACCGGCATTCTTACCACCCTGCTCGGCCCGATGCTGCCGATTCTGATTGCGCGCTGGGAGATGAACGACGCGCAGGCCGGCAATCTGTTTCTCGTGCAATTCCTGGCGATGCTGGTTGGCGTGCAACTCTCTGGAGTGTTGCTGGCGCGCTGGGGATTCCGGCCCGCATTTCTATTGGGTCTGCTGTTGATGGCGTGCGGAGTGGCCACACTATACATGGGATCGCTCTGGCTGGGACTGGCTTCGGTGGCGACCTATGGGCTTGGACTCGGACTGATTATTCCGACCGATAATCTGCTGATTGCAGAGCTCGCGGCGAGATCGATTCCGAATTCGGAGGCTGGTCCAGTTGCAAGTTCGGGCGCGGGCGCGGTGAGCCTGCTGAATTTTTTCTGGGGAGCAGGCGCTGTTTTCTGCTCCGTGATGGTGGCGTGGACGGCCGCGTACAAGCTGCTGCCGTTCTTTTTCGGATCGGTGGCACTGTTCCTTATATTGCTGGCCCTCGCCATGCGGAATTTGCCGTTTCCGGTGGCGGCAAAGCGGGCGGAAACGTCGGCTTCGTATTCGTGGCGAGAGCTGTGGAGGAGTCCGGCGATTTGGCTCTTTGCGGCTGTGTTCTTTCTCTATCCGGGAACGGAAACGTCGGTCGGTGGATGGATCGGCTCTTACGTTTCGCGACTGGGATCGCGTGGGGCGTCGATGGCGCCGATGATGCCGGCGTTTTTCTGGTCGGCATTGACGGTGGGCCGCGCTTTTGGAACCGCATTCCTACGCCATTTTTCGGAAACCCGCCTGTTGCGCGCGGGCTACGCTGCGGGGGCCGCGGGCATTCTGCTGATGCTGTGGGCTCCGTCACTCGCGGGGGTCATTGCCGGAGCGTTTATTACGGGACTGAGTTTCGCCACGTTGTATCCGATTACCGTGGCCCGCTTTTCGCAGCGCTTTGGCGTTGCCGCTCGCAGCATTGGAGCGGTTATGTTTTCTCTGGCGGCGGTGGGGCCGGCGACGATTCCGTGGATGGTGGGAGTGATTTCCCATTCCACGGGGAGGAGCCTGCGCGCGGGGCTGCTGCTGCCGCTGGGGGCTACGGTGATTCTGTTTCTGATTCATCTTTTCGAGTGGTGATGTTGTGCTATAAATGCAGCTCTCGGTTCCCCGCCGGTTCGCCCGAAAATGAATTTTCTTGGTGGGTGTGGGAGTGTGCAGTGACAAGCCGAATGAGATTGATCAGGGTCCGGCGATTTGGCCCTCGGGGGCTAAAGAGTGTGCGTGAGAACTCGGTCCCTACGGGACTTGAATCATTTCTCGCACTTTACCCAGCGCTGAAGCGCTGGGCTAAGTTAGGCAGCCCCTCCGGGGCTGGATCTTGTGCATTCCGTTCCACCGGATTGCCCGAAGATCTAATTCTCACGCACACACAAAAAAAAGCCCAATGGAGAGACGGAACTAATCGCAGCGGTGAACCGCTGCGCGCCCAAAATCAAGGCAAATAACTTTTTTCCCGCAAACCCTCAGAGCCGCGAGGCCTTCGCGCCCTTCCGTTCGGCTAGCCGGAGAGGTGCGGTGTACGCCAGTTCTACGCGGTTCCTTCCTTTGTGCTTGGCGCGGTAGAGAACCTGGTCGGCTGACTGGATCACCTGATCGGGCTGGCGATAGCGGGTACTGGGCTCGGAGACACCGATGCTGACGGTGACGGACAGATGATCAGGCTCGTTCTGGCGGAGCTTTGATCCGCTCGACAGCCGAGGGCGGCTGTCCCTACGCTTTCTGCGGTCTGTTGTGCCCGCCCTTAAATCGTTTTCGAGATTACTTTTTCCCCCTCGTGCTCTCTCGGCTTGCTCGGCTCTGCGATCGGAGCCTCGGACATGGAACGTGGATTTTTCTATGATCTGGCGCAGCGAGTCGAGATGCTCGAAGGCCTCTTTCGCGGATGTGTTGGAGAAAACGACGGCGAACTCTTCGCCTCCGCAGCGGTAGGCTTGGCCGTTGCCTCCGACTTCGGATAGCTTTTTGGCTACCATGCAGAGGACCTGATCACCTACGTCGTGTCCGTAGGTATCGTTGAACTTTTTGAAATGGTCGATGTCGACGATGGCGATGGCATATTGCTGATCGAGCGAGAGCAGGGACTCGTTGAAGGCGCGGCGTCCGAGGATGCCGGTGAGTTCGTCGTGGTAGGCGAGCACGTAGGAAGTCTCAATTAATGAGGCGGCCAGGATGAGGGCGGCGGTGGCTACATAGGCGTCTGACATCTTGCCGACCGGCGCAAATTCGAGCCACAGGAAGACGGCGGCCACGGACCAGACAAAGCCGGGCTCGATGGGCTTGCGCGTCTGAAAGAAGCGGCGGACGAAGAGGGCGGTGGCGGCTGCGAAACTTAACAGGATCCAGAGCGGGATTGGGGCTGCTCTGGGATGTGAATTGGCGGGACTGTTTTCCGGGCGGCATAGGACGGCGAAGACGACCGATTCGAGGAAGAGCAATCCGAAGCGGGGGGCGATTCCGGCGATGGTCAGGCCACGCTCGCGCAGGGCGGCGAACACGATGAAGTTCAGCGGAATCAACAGCGCGGCAAGGGCCACGGCGGTGGATCCGGGGCCGGTGTGCACTGATCCAACTTGCAGTGATCCGGCTTGAATCTGGCCGGCGGAAAAGAAATTTACGGCGCGATGCGCCAGCAGCAGAACCAGCAGGGAGAACAGGACGCGGCTGGAATTAAAACGCCAGGCTAGGAGCAATCCCGCGGCGAACACGGCGACGTAGTAGAAAGCGAGCGAGGGCGCGATCTGGAGGAACAGGGAACTGTTGGCGGCGGCGGCGACCAGCGCCAGCAGCAAGCCTCCGGGGACGAACCATGCCTTCCATGTTCTTCCGTTCACTGTTTTAGGATACGGCAGGCGCGGGCTCGCGGCGGTTATGTTTCGGGAACGGGCGCTGCCCTACTGCCGGGGTGACGGCGGTGGTAGTCTTCTTTGTTTGTCTTTTTTGGTCAACCTTGTCCTTACCGATCATCTTGCAGGTTATGGATCGCGCACTTTATTCCACACTTTCCGCTTCTTCGGCACGCCGGCTAAGAGCAACACCAAAGTCAAAGGCCGCGGGCGGGGGCCCCTTCGACTTGCGCTCAGGGCAGGTCCGCTCCACACGGGCTATTGCTATTGATACGGGGGGGACATTCACGGATTGCGTCTGGGTGGAGGACGGGCTGCTTCGGACTCTGAAGGTGTTCTCGACGCCGGATGATCCGTCGCGCGCGATTGGCGAGGCGCTCAGGAAAATTGATGAAAGCTCCCGCTCGCCTGACTCCGGTCCGCTCACGCTACTACATGGCACTACGGTTGGAACCAATGCTCTGCTGCAGCGGAAAGGCGCTCGCGTTGCGCTGATTACGACGGCGGGATTCGAGGACGTCATTGAGATTGGGCGGCAGGCTCGTCCCCGGCTGTATGACTTTTTCTTCGACCAGATTGCTCCGCTCGTCTCGCGCGAGATGCGATTCGGCGTCCGTGAGAGGACAGATTCCGCGGGTGGGATTTTGGAGCGTCCATCGGACGCGGAGTTGGCCCGATTGCGGGAGGCCGTGCGGTGCGTTGGCCCCGATGCCATCGCTATTTCTCTGCTGTTCTCGTTCGCCAATCCGGAGAACGAAGTGGCGGTAGCTGCGGCGATGGCGCAGCTGGGCAAGCCGCTTTCTGTGTCGCACCGGATTCTGCCGGAATTCCGGGAATATGAACGCACGAGCACCGTCGTCGTCAACGCTTATCTGCAACCGCTCATGCAGAGCTATATGGAAAAGCTGGCGGTGCGTGCTCGGGAACGGGCGACAGACGCGCGAATTTTCGTGATGCAGTCGAGCGGCGGGATCACGGCGCTGGAGTCGGCGGCGCGGGAACCGGTACGTACTGTTTTGTCGGGGCCGGCTGGCGGGCTGGTGGGCGCGGCGGCGATGGCGGCGCGAAGCGGGCTGCAGAAAATTCTCTCCTTTGATATGGGAGGCACTTCGACCGACGTTGCGGCTGTGCACGGTGAGGTTCGAGCTGGCGGCCAATCGGAAGTGGCCGGACTTCCTGTGGGTGTTCCGATGCTGGAGATTCACACGGTGGGGGCCGGCGGCGGCTCGCTCGCACGCTTTGATGCAGGCGGTTCGCTGCGCGTGGGGCCGGAATCGGCGGGGGCCGATCCGGGGCCGATTTGCTATGGCCGTGGTACGGAACCGACGGTGACGGATGCGAACTTGCTGATGGGACGCCTGCGCCCAGATCGCTTTCTAGGGGGCGAGTTCGCACTCGATGTTGAAAGAGCGCGCCGGGTCACATTGGAATGGCTGAAGAAGCAGGGCTCGCGCTTGGGTCTGGAGCGATTTTCGGCGGGCGTGGTGCGGGTGGTGAATGCGAACATGGAGCGGGCTTTGCGCGTTGTGTCTATCGAA
>JBAVAA010000331.1:0-21339 GCA_049585515.1 Terriglobales bacterium
GACTCGGCCATGGAAGAAGCGACATTCCTGACCCGCTTTGCGAGCAAAGTGACTCTTATCCATCGCCGCGAGCAGTTTCGTGCCTCGAAAATCATGCTCGATCGCGCCCAGGCGAATCCGAAGATTGAGTTCCTTACCGATACCGTGGTTGACGATGTTCTCGACGTCGGCAAGAAGGAAGTCACCGCGCTACGCTTGCGCAATCTGAAGAGCGGCGAGAGTTGGGAGTTCCCGACGAGTGCGATGTTTCTGGGGATCGGCCACGTCCCGAATGCCAAGATATTCGAAGGGCAGCTCGACACTGATGCCGATGGCTATTTGACTACCAACAAAAATGTACTCACAAAAGTGCCTGGCGTATTCGCGTGCGGCGACGTGCAGGACCGCCGCTACCGGCAAGCCATCACCGCGGCTGGTTCCGGCTGCATGGCCGCGCTGGAAGCGGAGAAGTATCTGGAAGAAGAAGGGCACTGAGGCAGGCGTCAGGTCTTAGGTCGCAGGTCACAGGAAGATCAAAACCTTATCTAAATCTAAGACGCCGAAGTTTCTGCATCGCCCTCCGCGCCAGCCGAATCCATAAAGGCAGTAATCCTACAATCCTGAGGTGAAAATCATGAAATATCGTCTGTTGGGAAACAGTGGCCTTCGTGTTTCCGAAATCTCGCTCGGCACCATGACTTTCGGAGAAGACTGGGGATGGGGCTCGCCCAAGGATGAGTCCCGCAAGATTTACGAGGCATATCGCGCGGCCGGCGGAAACTTTATCGATACGGCCAACATTTACACCAACGGGAGCAGCGAAACTCTGCTCGGTGAGTTCATTCGCGATCACCGCCAATCCGTCGTGCTGGCTACCAAGTATACGAATGCAAATGCCGGGACCGATCCCAATGCGGCGGGCAATCATCGCAAGAGCATGGTGCAGGCGCTCGAGGCTTCCCTGCGGCGCTTAAAGACGGATTACATCGACCTCTATTGGCTACATAACTGGGACCGAATGACGCCCGTCGATGAAATCATGCGCGCCTTCGACGATCTCATTCGGCAAGGCAAGGTTCTCTACATTGGCATATCGGATGCGCCCGCCTGGTGGATTGCGCAGGCCAACACGCTCGCCGAACTGCGGGGCTGGACACAATTCATCGGCTTGCAGATCGAATATTCGCTGATCGAACGCACGGTTGAACGTGAACTCATCCCGATGGCCAAAGCGTTTAACCTCGGACTGGTCGCGTGGTCTCCGATTGCCGGGGGCCTGCTAAGCGGCAAGTACCATTCCGGAGGCGGGGCGGACGGCAGCAGGTATACTGCCGAATCGGCCAAGTCATTCAAGCGCACCGGAGCGCGCGTGGACCGGGTTGTGGCCGCCGTCCAGAAAGTGAGCGAGCAAGTCGGTCGCTCTCCCGCACAGGTTGCCTTGGCATGGCTGCGCTACCGCGATATTCCGGTCATTCCGATTATCGGAGCGCGTCGTATCTCGCAACTGAAGGATAACCTCGCAAGTCTCGAGTTGGAATTGACGCGTGACCAAGTCGCAGCTCTGGATGAAGCAAGCGCCATCGAAATGGGCTTCCCGCACGACTTTTACGAAAACGAATTTGTGAAGACGCTCGCCTACGGAGGGTTGCGCGACCAGATTTTGGCGGCGTGATTCCTTCTGAGTGCCAGCTTTCCCCTGTGGTTTCTGTGGTAGGGAAGTCAACTGCGTGAACCACAAAGACCACAGGGACTACTTAACCAAGGACCCGCCGCCGCGCGGAACCACTCAACGTCTCACAAGCAGTCCGCAACACCAATCGCGGCGAGCTCTTCCGGATCTTCATCAAGTAGGGAACGGTGCGCTTCGGATCGGCCTTGGCGGTCTCGCGCAGGAGCCATCCCAATCCCTTCTGCACCATATCGTCTTGGTCGTGTAGTAATCGATCTGAAAGCCGCACGATCTCCGCAAAGAACCGCCGCTCCCGCGCTCCCCGGATCAACGCAACACACGCGGCCCGGCGCCGCCAGCGATTTGGAGACCCTGCCCAAAGGAAAACTTCACGGCAACGGCCAGGGTCGTTGACGACCATCGGCGACAACAGGGAATGCGCCAGCGCATCGTGATCGGCCCAACTGGTGACGCGGTCGAGCCACGAGTCGAACAGCAGGAATTCTTTGTCGTCGAAGTTCTTTGTCTGTCTTTCGAGCAGGAACACAGCAAATACTTTTTCTTCAAGTACTCGTCTAGAAAAAAGGTTGTCGGCCACTCGCACAACAAAATCCATCCCCTGCTCACGAGCGATGCTGCGCCGCCATTGCACCGCGGCTTTTCTCAGTGCGGCGGTGTACCATCCGTGCGATTTGATTTCATCTTTGAAAAACCACTGCACGCCTGCGGCATGCTTGGCGGAACCGCCATCCTTCAGAAGGCGGCGGACTTCATTCGCGGCCTGTTTGGCTGTGCGTTTGCGCTCGGGCATTTCTTTTATTGCGCCGCTGGATTTACGCCGCCGGTCCGCACGGTTCTGTCGTAAATCCAGAGCAGCGCTGCTGTGACCATGCCGACCGCCGTAACGCTCCACCAGATTCGCGCCGGATGGTGCGCGACTTCTCCGAAATGATGAACCAGCGTGCCGCCAAACCATCCCCCGATCAGCGAGCCAATGCCGATCGGCAGGAACGCGAAGCCCATGTACGTGCCCTGCTGCCCCGGAGGAGCGAGCCGGGAAACATACTCGTAATAGCGCGGAGATTGGATGATCTCGCCAAGGGCGAGGGTCAGCAGTGCAACGACCGCGGTCCAAACATGCGGATGCCATGCCAGGATTAGCCACGACAAAGCTGTAATCAGGGTTCCCAGTGTGATCGCCGGGAGCGGCGAAATTCGTCGCGTCAGAGCATTTACTGCCACCGTGAGAGTGATCACGATCAAGGGATCGGTGATCAGGATCATTTCGGTGTTGGCCGATGCGTCAACGTAATCGTGGATGTAGATGGGAAGAATCAGGTACTGCTGCCAGAACACAATCCAATAGCCCGAAAAGATCAGAAGAAATAGAACGAACCGCCAGTTGCCGAGGACGGTAAGAAAGTTACAACCAACCTGGGCCAGCGAAGCGGTTGGTTGATCGTCGGATCGTCGGGGTTCGCGGAAAAAGATCAGAACGGCGATAAACATCAGGAAAACGCTGAGGGCGGCCAGACGAAATACGTTCTCCACCCGCATGCGCGAGTGCACCCAGCCCGCGAGAAAAGGGCCCATGAAACTGCCGATATTGACGAGCGTGTAATAAATCGAATATCCGATGGATCGAACGTTTTCCTTCGAAGCCCGAGCCGTCGTGCCGACCACGCTCGGCTTGACCATAGCCACACCCAACGCAGGCAGGAACAGAATGACGCCTACCAGTAATCCAAGAGGAACGACCGAGCGCAGGGGCGCCAGCCAAGGAGCGGCGATGGAGCCGACGAGGAAGTAAGAACAGCTCAAGATAAAGTACGCAAGCGAGAGTGCGCGGCGGAAACCGATGCGGTCGGCGATGGCGCCGCCGAATATCGCCATGATCCAAACGCCCGCTCCGAACACCCCGCCCAGACTGGTGGCCTCATCGGCGGGGAACTGGAGCGCCTCATGCAGGTAACGCACGAGAACGGCAAAAACGGCATAGTACGACAACCGTTCGAAGATTTCGGTGATGTTCGCGACCCAGAACGGGCGCTCGAACCCGGTGCGGATTTCCTGCAAACGTTCGGAAAAGGTCAATCGTCGCTCCCGAGCGGCCCCTAAAGGGGCGTCCTAATTGTGAAGACTTGGCATCGCTAAAGCGATACCCTGATACGAATCTGATTGTTGGCAGTGTGCTCGACAGTGCTTCACATCTCTAAACGATGCCGGACTTCCTCGGCTGTTAAACCCGCCACACGAATCACTTTATTCCGGCTGGTCTGGCCGGCTGCAATAGTAACGGAGGAACGAGGTACCTTCAAAAGTTTCGCGAAGAAATCTATGCTCGCTTCGTTCGCTTTGCCATCTACGGGAGGCGCGGTCAAGGCGAGCTTCAGTGCGTCACCTACCTTGCCGGTGATGGCGTTTTTCTTCGCGCGTGGGTGGACTTTGACGGCGAAGGTTGTTCCTGCCGAAGATGCTTTCACGTCCATTGTTTTCAGAGCCGATCGCCTCCTGTTCGATAATCGTTGCCGTAGAGACGCAGGTTGCCGCGTCTTCCGCCGAAATTCTTCACACGAACGATCATGCCTCGCTGCCTGAGACCGGGCAACCCCGTCTCTACTCGTTTTTCGGTCGTTCGCCGAAAATTGCCGTCCCGACGCGCACACACGTTGCGCCCTGTTCAATCGCGATCTCGAAATCATGCGACATGCCCATGGAAAGAACGGCGGTGCCGATGTGCGGCTGCGCACGCGCCGCAATGCTATCGCGAATCTGGCGGAGTTCGCGGAAATACGGACGCGAGCCCTCCGGATCTTCGGCATACGGCGGGACAGTCATCAATCCGCGAAGTGTCAGATTCCCCCAACGCGGCGCACCACGCAGAATTTGCTCCAGTTCTTCGGAGGCGGGTGCGACTCCGCTCTTGGCCTTCTCGCCACCTACATTAATCTCAATCAGAACCGATAATATTTTCCCGGCGCTTTCAGCGAAGCCATTCAGCTTCTCCGCCATCCGCACCGAGTCGACGGAATCGACTGCGTCGAATAGCTCCGCCGCCTTCGCGGCTTTATTGGTCTGGAGATGTCCAATCAAGTGCCAATCGACGCCCTGCAAATCGCGCAGCGCACTAGCCTTCGGGGCAAACTCCTGCACTCTGTTTTCTCCAAAAACGCGCAGGCCGGCGGCGTACGCTTCGCGGATGTGTTCGGGCGGAAACGTCTTGCTCACTGCCATCAGCGTGATTTCGTTGGGATTGCGGCCCGCCCTCCGCGCTGCTGTCGCGATGCGTTTTTGCACCTGCGCGATGTTGTCCGCAATTGACATAGACGCGCGAACCAGGAAGCGAGAACCGCGGTGGACACAAAGTATCACGAAGAGGGCGCCGAGCTTCGCCCGGCAGGACAGCCGAGGGCGGCTGTCCCTACGCTTACATCATGCCCACGGGTGGCGCGGGTTCGTTCGGATCGCCTGCGCTGGAGAGCGGAATTCTGATCATGATGCCGGCCAGTCCGGCCATTACCACGAGGCCCGCGAGATACGAGGGGTGGGAGAATATCTGGGGAATTTCCCAATTGCGGGCTTTCGATACGGCAACGATTCCGGCCCAAACCAGGCCCATCAACGATTCCCCAACGATGAGTCCGGATGCGGTAAGGACTCCGGCGTTCTCCACGCGCGCCATTTGCGCGGAATTGAAACCGCGGCGTTTGGCGAGCCAATCTCCCACGGAGCGGAAGACTCCACCCAAAAAGATTGCGAATGTGGTCTCGAGGGGCAGGTACATTCCCACGGCGACCAGCATCGGGCTGCGCACCTGCATCATGATCATGGCAATACCCATGAAGACGCCCACCACCACCAGGGGCCAGGGCATGTCGCCGCCCACAACTCCAACTGCCAGTGTGGCCATGAGTCCGGCCTGCGGAGCCGCGAGCTCACGGCTGCCAAACCCGAATGACTTATTCAGCAGCGCCACTGGGAAATACATCACCAGACTCGCGACCACCACGGCGATCAATTCCGCCATCTGAATCCGGCGCGGGGTGCCACCGAGAATGTAGCCGACCTTGAAGTCCTGCAACAGCTCACCGGCGACGGCGGAGGAGACGCAAACCACCGCAGCCACGCTGAGCACGGCCAATACGCCCGACGTTCCCGAGACTCCCAGGGAAACCATTAGAAGAGCGGCGATCAGCAGAGTCGAAAGCGTCAAGCCTGAAATAGGGTTATTCGACGAACCGATCATACCGACTAGATTTCCAGAAATGGTGGCAAAGAAAAAGCCGACCACAAGCAGCACCGCCGCAGCCAAAATTGCCGGCCCGACGAGACCGGTGAGATACACATAGAGTACGCACATACACACGAACATGAGCGCGATCAAGCTAAACACAGCTTTCGAGCTCATGTATTGCTCGGTGCGCGAAAGTTGCGCGCGCTGGTCGGCGGTCTGGCGCAGGTCGCTGATCGCTTTGCCGAAGCCGGCGGTCAGGCTCTTGCCCATTTTGAAGAGCGTATAAGCCGCTCCCACCAGCATTCCTCCCACCGCGATGGGACGCACCACGAACTTCCACACCGCATACGCCATGGCCGTCCAGTCGTCGGGCGTACCGGACGGAAGATACTGTTTGATCTGGGGCCCGAGAAAATAAATGAGCATGGGAACCATCAATCCCCAAGCCAGCACGCCGCCGGCGAACTGAATGGAGGCCAGCCGAAGCCCGATGATGTAGCCGACGCCCAGGTAAGCCGGGCTTACGCTGGGAGCGGCGAACGTACTGCTCCCGCCCGCCGCAACAATATTCTTGCTTCCCGCAAGGCCCAGCCGGACCTGGCTGCGTCCCAGGCTTCCAACCGCAAAGCTGAAATCTTTGCCGGCGGCGAAGAGGCCGAAGCTTCCGAGGATGTAAACAATTCCACCGACGCCGATGTTCCAGAAAAGGTACTTGGCAGCTTGAGCGCCGCGCTGTCCGGCCTTGTGAATTTCCGACGCGGCCACCGACTCTGGGAAGGGGAGTTCGGGGTCTTCGACCATGACCCGCCGGACTAATGAAATAAAAAGGACGCCAAGAATACTCCCGACCATTATTAGTGCGGTCGATTTCCAGTAGGAATCGAAAGACCAGAAAGATGGCCAGACTCCGGCCAATACGAAGGCTGGAAGAGTGAAAATCGCGCCTGCCGCTACCGACTCCCCAATCGAGCCGGCGGTTCGAGCGATGTTTTCTTCGAGCAGCGATCCCTTCCATGCGCGCAGCACCGCCATGGAGATGACTGCGGCCGGATAGGTGGCCGCGATGGTGATTCCGGCCCGCAAGCCGAGGTATGCATTGGCCGCCCCCAGCACCACCGTCAAGATCAGCCCTAGAAACATGGCCCGGAAAGTCAGTTCCCTCATTTCCATGCTTTCTGGCACGTAGGGACGATGCTTGCGGACGGTTCCGGGGACATCCCCCGCGGGAGCGCTCATAGGGTCCTCGTGGTCATCAGGTTTTACAGTCGATTAACAGTAGCAGAGACGCGCACCTTATCATGCCGAAAGGCTGATTTACAAGTGCCGCTCTAGCGGTCCGCTTGAGAGCAGACCGCAAGGAGCAGAGACTATCTTTTTTACTCGCAACTCTTCTCTCTGACTTTGCGTCTTAGGCGGAGTAAAAATACTCCCGCGCCAGGAGGCATTCAGTGACCCCCCTTACCAGGCCTTCTTGGAGCCGGTTTTTCGAGGAATTTTACTGCCGGGAATGCGGCGGGCAGGAGGCCTATCGCTCGCGCCCGCGCAATTTTCTGGAAAAACATGTGCTTCCGTTCCTGATGCTGCAAGCGGTACGTTGTGAGCGCTGTTATCACCGCGTCTATGCCGTAAGTACGATTTCCGTGCTCGAGCACTTTCCATCCGATCGCAAGCAGCCACAAACTGAGGCGGATGGTGGTTCGAGGCCCAATAGTGGCGTTGCGTAGGGGGTTGGGTGGCGGCTATACTGACCTAGTAAAATCCGGCGAACATTGTCGGTTTGCCGGATGCCGGAGGCCGTCTTCAGCAGTACCGGGTTTCGAATACGAGCAGCCAAGGGACCAGCGGCGGACCAGGGATCGGCGCATCATAGACTGCCTGATCATGGTGTTGCCGATTATGGTTTGGCTGGCTTTGCCCGAAGCGCGGCCGCGAGTTTATTCTTCACTTTCTTTCCCGCCGATTGCCGTATCTGTGGTTCCCCGCTGATCGAAGTTTCCCGGCTTCCGGTTTGCAAAAGCTGTTTGATCGCATTACGACCGCTCCAGGGGGCGTATTGCAGCGTATGCGGGGAAGCCTTGCACATCGCAGGCGACGTCGGCGCCGGGGAATCGCGTTGCCTGCTTTGTCAGCGCATCGATCCTCCGTTCGAGCGCGCGGTCGCTTATGGCAGTTACGACGGTGGATTGCGCGACCTGATCCACGTGCTCAAGTTCCAGCAGGTTCGTCCAGCGGCGGCAGTTCTGGGGCGCATGTTGGCGGAGACGATGGCCCATCTGAAAAAGGTTATGCCAGTTGGATCCATCGTTGTGGTCCCCGTACCCCTGTACAAGCGCAAACAGGCGCAGCGCGGATTCAATCAGGCGGAGATGATTGCGCGGTGTGCGATGAAGCAACTGTTGCATTCCGGCAATGCGGCGAAGAGATTTGAGCTGTGCGCGGGAGTCCTACTGCGCCGCCGCGAGACTGGAAGCCAGATTGGGCTGACTCGCCATCAACGGCGCGAGAACCTGCGCGGCGCCTTTGCGGTGAGTGATCCAACTCGGATATTGAACCGCGACATCTTACTCGTTGATGATGTCTATACCACCGGGACGACGGCGTCCGAATGCGCGCGGGTTCTGCTCCGCGCCGGAGCGGCGCGGGTGTGGGTGGCGACGGTGGCGAGGACTTTGAAAGTTTCCGATATTGTGTCGTTTGCGCGAGAAGAATTCTCGGTTGCCGGTTCTCAGTTCTCAGTGAACCCGCCGACTCCAACTGAGAACCGGGAACTGAGAACTGGGAACTGACTTTATTTATGTCGTTGCGATTGCACAATTTCGGCGGAAGCATGCGGTCGCACCTTCCCGCCTCGATGCTCGCTTCCGGCGTGCATCAGGAAGGTGACGGTCATGCGCTGCATCAGCCGGTGCTGGTGCTAAACGCTTCCTACGAGCCGATCAACGTCTGTGCCGCCCGCCGCGCCATCGTGCTGGTGCTGAAGGGCGTCGCCATGACCGAAGAAGAGAACGGACACTTTCTGCATGCCGCCCGCGTTGCCGTGCGCGTGCCCTCGGTCATCCGTCTCCTGGAGTATCGCCGCATCCCGCATCAGTCGCGGGCGCTCTCGCGGAAAAACATTCTGTTGCGCGACCGCAACACCTGCCAGTATTGCAGCACCACTCTGCCTTCCGGCGAACTTACGCTGGACCACGTGATTCCACGCTCGCGCGGCGGCCTTTCCACATGGGAGAACCTGGTCGCCTGCTGCCATCCCTGCAACCGCCGCAAAGGCAACCAGCTTCCTCACGAAGCCAATATGAAACCCGGGCGGGAGCCCCGTTCCTTCAATCTCCACACCAGCCGGCACATTATGCGGCTGATGGGACATTCGGACGATAAGTGGAGGAAGTACCTGTTTTACTAAATCAGGTTTCAAGGTTTCCCGATGGGCTCGGGCCAGATAGCACCCGGAGGCAACTGGGGCTCGCTCTTATCGCGAGTTGTTGGTCTGGCAGAAAGCTAAAGCGCTCGCGGTCCATACCTATACCGCGACTGCGAACTTCCCTCGAGCCGAAACGTACGGTATAACATCTCAGATCAGACGAGCCTCGGTTTCAGTGGCATCAAACATCGCGGAGGGGCAAGGAAGATTGACTCCCGGAGAATTCCGGCATTTCCTGGGCCAGGCGCGAGGGTCGCTGCTGGAAGCGGAACACAACTTGCGATTGCGCTGGACTTAGGCTTTCTGGAGCGCCCCGCGTATGAGGTGTTGGAGCGAGAATCGTATCAGGTGCCAGGTCTGATCGATCGGCTGCTAAATTCTCTGTGTTGGAAAAGTGCGTGAGCCGAACGGCACCTAGAAACCTTGAAACTCTGGAACCTTGCCTCACTGCGGCTTTTGCGGCTCAACCGGCTTCTGATTCGGATCCACCTTCTGCACTTCCTGCCCGTCGTAGAGGATCCTCGATTTTGATCCGAAGCGTTTGTAGTTGGTGTACTTGATGATCTCCCGGATCTTCACATCTCCCATGGAAAACTTGAGAGTGTCTTCTGCGCGGGTGTAGGTCGGGAACCAGTACTGCCCGTCTATCTGCTCGCGCCAAGTAGTGAACTTCGGGAACAGGTTCTCATTGCCCTTCTTCTTCTTGATGTCGGGAACGGTCTTGCCATAAGTTTCCACGATCTGAAAATCGTGGTCGTCAACCCATATCCGTCCCTGGAAATATCGCTTCTTGCCGACAATCTGCTTGGGAGCAACGTCGAACACATAGGTGTTCAGTTCGTCCTGCTTCTGCTGGCCGACGTAGAGGATGTCGTACTCTCCGACTTCGTCCGAGGTCAGCACAAAAGGCAACCGGTTTTCGATATCGTCAAAATCTTCCTCGGTCATCTGGATGCGTTGCAGTGTGGGCTGGGGCGCGAAAACAACGTTCTTGATCTTGCGTCCCTTGTCGTCGAAAGTTACGTCGAACACCTGGTGGTATTCGCCGTCCGGCGTGTCGCCGTCCAGCGTCTTGACCGTCACGTCCTGCCGGTAGGTGTACTGGTCGCGCGCCTCCTTGAACTCTTTCTCCTTGGTGGCGAAACGCTTGATGATCTCCTCCACTGTGATGCCCTTGGGCTGGGACTTGTCGAGAGGACCCTCCTGCGCGCGTGCTGTTTGCGGCAGCGTGACAAGCGACAGGAGGCTGAACAGCGCAGTGAGAGTCAGGAGCGGAAAGGGCAAAGACCGCGCAGGTGGATGTGGGGTTTTCATAAACCTATTCTAATTCTAACGAAAGGAAGTCGGGAAAGTTAACGGCAGCTCCCACCCCCAGAGCCGCCGTGCTACGGCCCTTCGGAGGGGGTGGAAGACTGCAGTTCTGCCTACACTATTCGATGCGGCTAAAGGCGGAAGGTTTGCAGGATTTACTTTTCTTTACTTTGCATACCTCCCTCATCCTTATCATGCTTATCCTTCTTATCCTTGCTTTTTGCGCGCATTTGGTATGGCCCTGGCCATTCCCCACTCGATCAATCCTGGAAACAACTGATACAGCTTGATGACAGGAATCATGGTCCAAGGCACGATGACCTCGCGCTTTTTGCTGCGATAACCGCGATAGGCCGCTCCCGCTACCCGGTCCGCGGAGATTCCCCGCACAGATTGCGGACGGACATTGCCCTGGCGATTAGCGACCACATGCGCACCGAAGTCGGTGCTTACATAGCCGGGACAAACGGTCAGCACGTTGATGTTGTCGGCTTTCAATTCCAGCCGCGCACCCTTTCCGATGGCGTTCATCGCGAATTTGCTGGCCGAATATATGGCCATGAAAGGTACCGGTATGTGTCCGGCGACGCTGGAGACATTGATGATCGACCCACCGCCTGCCGCGCGCATGGCTGGCACGACCGCTTGCAGGCAGTCGATGGCGGCGAAGAAATTGGTTTCGAACAACTCACGGTATGCCGCTGGCTCCATATCGGCGACTGTATCCCGGATGCCCACGCCGGCATTGTTGACCCAAACATCCACACGATCGAAATGGTGCAGCGTGAGGGCCAGCGCGCGTTCGATCTCTTCACGCTTGCGAACATCGCAGGCCATCGCCAGCGTGCGTTCCGTGTGGCCGACACGATGGCGCGCGGCCTCCGCGCGACTGGCATCGCGCGAAAGCAAAACTACGCTCGCGCCTTCATCGGCAAAAATCTTGGCAATAGCCTCCCCAATTCCCATGGAGGCCCCGGTCACGACTACGACTTTCCCGTCCATTTCTTTCCCTGCTATGCCCATGGCGACCCTGGTATAGGGTGGCGGGCGGCAAGTCAATGGCGGGGAGTTCTCAGTTCCCAGTTCTCAGTTCTTAGTAAACCCGATCCAATCCTGCCTTTGCTGAGAACTGAGAACTGAGAACTTCTTATAGCGTAAGATTATCCGCACTGGAGACGCCTTGAGTTCGTTGCTGCCTATCTTTCCGCTTGAATTGGTGCTGCTGCCGGGTGTTCCGTTGCCGCTGCATATTTTTGAACCGCGCTACAAAGAGATGATCGCGGAATGTCTGGAGCAGAAAAAGCCATTCGGAGTGGTACGCGCGTCTTCCGACGGAGTCGCCGACATCGGCTGCACGGCCGAGATCACGTCAGTCATCAAAAAATACGACGATGGGCGCATGGACATTCTGACGCGTGGCGTCGAGCGCTTTGAAGTCATTGAGGTCAACGAAGACCGGTCCTTCCTGCAGGCCGAGATCTCAGTAGTGCAGGACGAAGATGAAGACGAAGAAGAGGACAAACCGGGCAAGCCAACCGCCGAGATGGTGACGCAGGCGGTGCGATTGCACGCAGAGATCGCGAAACTGGCTGGGGCAGAGCCTTCCGGCCCCGACGAGCACGGAAGCAATCTGTCGTTCTTACTGGCAGGATCGCTTCCGCTCGATCTCGACTTCAAGCAGAGTCTGCTCTCCACGCTGTCGGAGGCAAAACGTCTGGAGGCGGTGATCGGCTATCTCGATGCGATTTTGCCGGGACTGCGGCGGGCGTCGAAGGCGCGCTGGAACTGAAAACAGCCGTAAGCCATCAGCTTTCAGTTCTCAGTTCTCAGTTTTCAGTTTTCAGTTCTCAGTTAAGCCGTCTTTGTCTTGATGCTTGACAACTGAAAGCTGAGGGCTGCTCCCCGGCGGTATAATCCGCATGAGGCAGTTTCCTTCGGAGGTTTCCACCATGAGTTCCGCCCGGACTCTGGGCGAATTGCGCCAGAGTCCTTTCACCGCACAGCGTCTGGGCTCGCGGCGCGTAAAGGATGAGCTGCGCGACAACCTGATGTCGCGGCTGCGCGAGGGCAGTCCGATATTTCCGGGTATCGTTGGATATGACGACACGGTAGTGCCGCAGATCGTGAATGCGATTCTGTCGCGGCATAATTTTATTTTATTGGGACTGCGCGGGCAGGCAAAAAGCCGGATTCTACGCGCGCTCACTACATTGCTTGACGCGGAGATGCCGTACGTCGCGGGCTGCGAGATTCATGACAATCCGTATGATCCAATTTGCCGGCGCTGCCGCGAGCTGATTGCGAAAGAAGGAGACGCCACGCCGATTGCCTGGCTTAGTCCCGAACATCGCTATGTCGAGAAGTTAGCCACGCCCGATGTCACGATCGCGGATTTAATTGGCGACATCGATCCCATCAAAGCGGCTCGCGGCGGCCACGAACTTTCGAGCGAATTCACCGTGCATTACGGATTGCTGCCGCGTGCCAACCGCGCAATTTTTGCGATCAATGAATTGCCCGATCTCGCGGGCAAGATTCAGGTTGGACTGTTCAACATCATGCAGGAAGGCGACGTGCAGATTAAGGGATATCCGATCCGGCTGCCGCTTGATGTGGCGATTGTGTTCAGCGCGAACCCCGAGGATTACACCGCGCGCGGAAAGATTATTACTCCGCTGAAGGACCGCATCGGGTCCGAGATCCGGACGCATTATCCGGCGACGGTGGAGGAAGGCATCGCGATTACCGCGCAGGAAGCCTGGATCGATAGAGAGGATGATCGCAACGGATCGCGGCTGCAGATTCCAAAGTACGTTCAGGAGGTAATCGAGCGAATCGCCTTCGCGGCGCGCGACGATAAGAAGATCGACAAGCGATCTGGCGTAAGCCAGCGCCTGCCCATCTCGGCGATCGAGAATGTAGTGTCGAATGCCGAGCGCCGGGCACTGACCCACAGCGAAAAAACGATCGTGCCACGGATCAGCGACATCTACGCGGCGCTGCCCGCCATCACCGGCAAGCTGGAACTCGAATACGAAGGTGAGATGAAGGGCGCGGATTTTGTAAGCCGCGAGTTGATTCGTACGGCGGTTGCGAAGGCATTCGATGGCTATCTGCACGGCGTCAATTTGAGTCAGGTGGTGCAGTGGTTCGATCTGGGCGGCGAGATTCAACTCAGCGACAATGCCGCCGCGCGGGAAGTTCTCGAGGGCTTGAGCCAGATTCAGGGACTGATGGAAAAACTCGGCAAGCTGAACGTGGGTCCAAAGGACGCGGCCGAGATCCAGGTGTCGGCGGCGGAGTTTGTCCTCGAAGGCCTGCACGCACACAAGAAAATCGGACGTAACGAGGAGCGCGTGTTCACGGCAGGCGAGAAACCTCCGAAAAAGCAGGAGCGTGTGTTTGAGCCGGACGACTCGGAGTTTGGGAGGAAGAGAGGATTTAATTAGCCGTCAGCCATCAGCTGTCAGGAAATGCGAATTGTTCCCTACTTAGATGGTTTACCTGATGGCTGACGGCTGATGGCTGGGCGCTGAGCATGAAACGCATCCGCTACTCCAAGTACGTTCCCGATCCCGCCGGTGAGATGAGCATGGAAGACCTGCTCAGCGCGCTTTCCGATTATTTTCTCCAAAGCGGATTCAACGACAACTTCTGGTACGAATTGCCGGACGGCGAGCAGTCTCTGGAAGAATTGAAGCGGGCGCTGGAACAAGCGCTGCTCGACGGCGAGATGTTTGACGAGGAAATGCGCGACCGGCTGCAGCAGATGCAGATGGAGGGCGAACTCGAAGAGCTGATCGAAAAATTGATCCAGCGGATGCAGCAGGAAGACTATATTTCCATCGATCAGCCTCATGATCCTGCGAAGAAGCCCAGTATTGGCGGACAGATCGGCGAGGCCCAGCAACAATCTAAGTTCGAAATCACCGACAAGAGCCTCGACTTCCTCGGATTCAAAGCGCTGCGTGATCTGCTGGGGTCGCTTGGCAAGTCGAGCTTTGGACGTCATGACACGCGAGACATGGCTACTGGCATCGAGACGAGCGGCGCTGCCAAGCAGTATGAGTTTGGCGACACTCTGAATCTCGATATCACGGCGACGCTTTCCTCCGCGATTCAACGCGAAGGGCTCGGACTGCCTCTGAACCTCGAGTACAAAGACCTGCAGGTGCACCAGTGCGAGTACCAATCGTCCTGTGCGACGGTGTTGATGCTCGACTGTTCCCATTCGATGATTCTGTATGGCGAAGACCGCTTCACTCCGGCAAAAAAAGTTGCGATGGCGCTGTCGCAGCTGATCCGAACACAGTATCCGGGAGATTCCTTGTCGCTCGTGCTGTTCCACGATTCGGCGGAAGAGGTGCCGCTATCGCAGTTGGCGCGGGCAAAAGTTGGTCCTTATTACACAAATACCCGCGAGGGTTTGCGCATGGCACAACGAATCCTGCAGCGCCAGCGCAAGGACATGAAACAGATCGTCATGATCACCGACGGCAAGCCTTCGGCGCTCACACTTGAAGACGGGCGCATTTATAAGAATGCCTTTGGGCTTGATCCGCTGGTGGTCAGCCAAACTCTGGAAGAAGTTTCGAAATGCAAGCGGGCGGGGGTGCTGATCAATACTTTCATGCTGGCATCGGATTATGGGCTGGTGCAGTTCGTGCAGAAGGTGACGCAGATGTGCCGGGGCAAAGCCTACTTCACTACGCCCTATACGCTGGGGCAATATTTGCTGATGGATTATATGTCGCGTAAGACGAAGACGATTCACTAGCGTGTTCATACCCTCAGAAGTCGGATTACAGAAGTAACATGCAATCTGTGGGTGCGGCGCAGCTTCGGTGTAAGATCGCTGGAGAAGTTCCTTTCGGAGACGTTATGAAACGAATTGCCGCTTTCATGTTGCTGGTCGTTTTGAGTGTTGCAGGCGCTATGCCGGCTTATGCGCAACGCATGACTCCCGAGGAGAATGCGCGCCTGTCCCGCAAGTCGGCGAAGCAACAGCAGAAGATGTTAAAGAAAGCCAGTAAGAAGCAGCGGAAAGCGATGAAGAAATCCGAAAAGGCCTCACGGAAGGCCACCAAAAAGGCGAACAAGCAGTTGAGACAGCGTCGCGGATAACCCTCCCGAATGAGGAAAAGATTCGTCACAAAACCGCAGTGACGGCCCGCACATCTTGCCAACCCACGACTCGCTAAGCTAGTACCACTCCCAGGATTCTTACCGGTCCCATTCCCTCCAGAAAGAGACCCTATGCGTGCGTCACGCCGCTTTTCGGCGATTGCGCTTGTCTGTCTATCGATCATTTATTTATCGATCATCTGTCTCTCGATCGTTTGCTTTTCGAGCGTGGCCTCCGCTCAGTCCTCGGATCAAAGTATGGCTGAACATATTCTCGGCCCACAGTGGAAGCAGCTTTCGCGCCGGGCCGGGATGATATTCGCCGGTACGGTTAACGCTGCTCCGCGGAGTGTAACGACAGAGAGGATCTCGAGCGATCGACCAGGTCCAGGGCCAACGCCGGAGATCTGGTTGAGCTTTCACGTAGACGAGGCAATTGCCGGGGTTGAGTCAGGACAAATCCTCACCATCCACGAGTGGACGGGCGCGTGGGCCAGGCATCGCCCAATGATGGCAGGGCAGCACGTTTTGATCTTCCTGTATCCGCCGAGCCGATTGGGCCTGACCAGTCCGGTGGGAGGGTCGCTGGGTCAGTTCGATCTCGACCAAACCGGGAAGTATGTGGCCGATCATCGGCGGAAGTCTTTCGCTACGGAGGCTGGCGAAAGCGTCAGCGTCGTGCAACTGGAGCGGGCCATCCGCAGCGCGCGAGAGGAGTGAGCATGCGCCGGCGAATTTTGATGGTTGCGACTTTTCTTACTTGCATTGCGGTTATTAGCCGCGCCGGAGGCCCGGCTTTTGTAGCGGGCTCCGGCTACGCTTCAGGGGTCGAAGGGCAGGCGCTCGTCTGGGCCAATGCCTCGGTGCAGTACTTTACCGACCAGGGAAACCTGAGCCCGATCTTATCTGGCGCGCAGGCCGATGCCATGGTGGCTAGCGCTTTCGGCGCGTGGACAACCAACTCGACTACCCTCACGGCATCACAGGGCGGACATCTTGCCGAGGACGTGAACGGCAGCAACATCGTCGTCGCCAGCGGAGTGATCACCGCGCCTGCGGACGTTACGCCTTCAGCCGCTGGCACTCCGGTGGGAATTGTTTACGACTACGACGGGACCGTCACCGATGCGCTACTGGGCGAAGGCGCCGGGGATGTGGCCGATTGCTTTACGAACGCTGTTTATGGGGGGCCCGACAACTTCAGTATGGTTGGGAACATTGTGCATGCGATTGTAGTGATCAATGGAGTGTGCGCCGCCACCAGCGCGCAATTGCCCGACGTGCAATACCGGTTGGTGCGTTTGCTGGGGCGAATTATCGGATTGGGGTGGTCGCAGGCCAACGTGAACGTCCAGACACAGAACCCACCGCCGACCGATGCGGATTTCGCTGGCTTTCCGGTGATGCGCTTTACCGATTCGATTTCGTGCGTCCCGATCAGCGCCTGCTACCCCAATGCAGCCGTCCCGAAAATGGATGACATTGATGCGCTGGTGCGGCTTTATCAGGGGTTTCAGCAGCCATCGGGGAGAATTTATGGCGGCGTGTACTTTACCGACGCATCCGGGAATGCCGCGCAACCCATGCAGGGCGTCAATGTGGTGGCCCGTTTGATCGACGCGTTCGGCCAGCCTTCGCGGCAGTACGTCGCAACCTCGGTTTCAGGGTTCTCGTTTTGCGGCAACGCGGGCAACATCATTGATGGATACGTGGACGGAAGTGGCCTTCGTTATGACCGGTGGGGGTCGAACGATCCGTCGCTCGAAGGATTTTTCGATCTGGGCCAATTGTTTATTCCGCCGGGCCAAACCATCGCCGAGTATCAGCTAAGCGTCGAACCGCTCGACCCCTACTGGTCTTTGGGTGTCGAGCCTTATGGCCCGGCACAAGTGGCGCCATCGGGAGCGTTTGCTCCGGTCGTGGTTACCGTGACGAACGGGTCGAATGCCGAGCGGGACATTCTGATGTTGCAGGATGAAATCACGCAGGCGCATCCCGGCAGTGGATCGACTTATGCGAAACCGGCGGCGCTTCCGCAGGATGGCGCATGGGGATCGTGGGTCTCGGGTTACGGAAGCACGGATTGGTTCGAGTTCACAGCCCAGGCCAACCGAACGGCGTCGATCGCGGTGACCGCGCTCGATGAAACGGGTCAGCCAACGGAAAACAAATTGTCACCCGTAATCGGGATTTGGCAATTGAGCGATAAAAGCGGCGATCCTGCGCCGGCTTCGACACCGTCGGCATTCAACTCCCCGACCTGGGGCCTCACTCGCCTCGATGCACAGTTCGGTACAACCGGCACATATCGCGTGGGGATAGCCGACCTCCGAGGCGACGGGCGTCCCGACTACTTTTACCAGGCGAGCTTGCTTTATTCGGATACGGTTATTCCAGCGCGCCTCAGTCTTGCCGGCGGCTTGGTTACGCTCAACGGCATCGGATTTAATCCGGGACTGCTGGTCAGCATTGGCGGCAACAACGCCACCACTCTTTCTGCGTCGGCAAGTCGAATTCAGGCGGCAATGCCTGCCGGTGTGCAAGACGGGACGGCGACCATACAGGTCACCGATCCGGTGAGCGGAGCTTTTTCCCAAATGATCGGAGCGCTCGGCTACGGCGCTCAGTCCACGGATCGATTAATTCTCTTGCAAGGCGGGGAACCGTCAACGCCGGTGGGATCGGCGGCCGCAAATGCCGTGCGCGTGCGCGTGGTCGCCGCCGATGGAATAACGCCGGTGAGCGGGGCCACCCTTGCTTGGAGTGCAACCAACGGCTCGCAGTTCCTGGTGTGCGGCGGAGCCTCATCCTGTTCGGTGTTGAGCGATGAGGCCGGAGAATCTTCCAGCCTTGTGACTCCGACCGCAGCGGGGCAGAGCACAATCACGATCGCTCTGGCCCCGGCGTCATACGCGCCGCCGCAGACGCAACAGACGACCGTGGTGGGGACATCGACCGCGCTCGACCTGGTTGCGGTGACGCCGACGCGCTGGGTTGGGCAAGGCGCAACGATAGCCGTTCCGCTGACGGTTCAAACGCTGGATCTGGGCGCCCCCAAAGCGAATGTGACCGTCCACTTCTCAGTCACCAACGGCGCGGCTGCGCTTTCGGCGGGCAGCGCGACCACCAATGGGTCGGGACTTGCCACCATCACTGCAAGTGTCACCAATCAGAATGCAGATGTGCAGGTGAGTGCTTGCGTGGCTCCGGGCAATTCGCCTTGCCAGACATTTACTTTGTTCTCCACCGCGGCTTCGGCGTGGACGCTCGAGACGGTCAGCGGATCGTCGCAGACCGTGACGACTGGGCAAGCTTTTCAGCGGCTGATGATGCGGGTGACCGACGGCTCGCCGGCGGCAAATCCGGTGATGGGAGTGAGCGTGGCCTTTTTGACCATGCTGGCTGGGGTAAGTTCCAATCCGGGCGGCCCGCCGGCGGGAGGCGAATCGTTAGGAGGTAGCGGCGGACAGCCCATCCTCCTCGGATCGTCGCGGGCGAATGTAATCACGGACCAGAATGGCACTGCGTTCATCACGCCATCTGCCGGAAACGTCGGCCCATGCGATTTGTTCGTCACCGTGAGTGCGGGCGCTTCGACCACGCAGTTTCAAATGGAGAATCTGGCAGCCATCGTGTTGGAGCAACCGACAACCCTACGCACTGAGGCTCCGGTCCCGGCGCCAGAAATGCATTTTGATTTGCAAACGCCTGCGTCGCAAAGTGCGGTGGTGCCACTGTTCGCCGTGCCCGAGGCAGGTCTGAGCAGCGACCCGTTGGCGGATGCGCCCCCAAACGCATGCTCAGACCAGACCGCGGATGCATGCGGCGATCATGGAAGCCCGCCTACATCCACTCCCGTGTTGCCCGCAGCAAGCGAGCCCACCGAGACGGGGCCCAGCCCCGGATTGAAGGCCGCTGAGGCCGAAGCTTCGAAGAAAGTAACGGGGCCCAGACGAGCTGAAAGTGCCTCCGCTCTCGCGAAATCCGCGACTCCTTTGCCAGTCCAGTCTGATGACAATCCAAGCAAGGGGTTTCCCGTAGATAAGCGAAGCTGCCAAGTCCTGGCCGGAGACGGACCGATATTCTAATTCCGCTTTTCCACCGATCCATCGGCAGGTTTGTACTGGCCGCTGGCAACTGGCTTACTGTTTCTTCGCCCCAACCCACCGATCGATCCAGTCGTTAACCGTCTTGTACCACAGCTGTGAGTTCTGCGGCTTCAGGATCCAGTGGCCTTCGTCGGGGAAGTAGAGCATTTTTGAGGGCACACCCATCGTTTGCAGCGTGGTGAAAAGCTGGAAGCCTTCGCTTACATCAAGACGGTAGTCGAGCTGGCTGTGGATGACCAGCGTCGGTGTCTTGAAATTCTTCGCCGCATTGCGCGGGTTCCACTTCTCGTACATCTCGGGATTGGTGTATGGCGTGCCTTTGAACTCCCAATCGGGGAACCAGAGTTCTTCGGTGGTGCCCCAGGCGGAAATCGTGTTGAACATGCCGTCGTGTGTGACGATGCACTTGAAGCGGTCGGTGTGGCCGAGCACCCAGTTGGCCATGTATCCGCCGTAGCTCGCGCCGAGCGCGCACTCGCGGTCTTTATCGATGAACCCGTAATGCGCCTCAGCGTAGTCGAGCCCCTTCATCAGGTCTTCGAACGGAGCGCCGCCCCAGTCTCCGTTGATTTCGTCGATGAATTTCTGTCCGTAGCCCGGTGAGCCGTGGAAGTTGATGAACGCGACCACGTAGCCGTTGGCGGCAAACAGCTCAAAGTTCCAGCGATAGCTCCAGAGGTCACCCATGGGGACCTCGGGGCCGCCGTGGATGATGAACTTCAGGGGATATTTCTTGGTGGGGTCGAAGTTTGGGGGCTTGACGAGGAATCCTTGGACCTTGTCGCCGAATGCGCCGGGGAACCAGAAGGATTCGATGGGGGGCATGGCTATGTCCGAGAGTACAGACTCGTTAACATGGGTGAGTTCCTCGGGCAATGTAACAGAGGCATAGCAAGGATGTTCCGGAGACTTTGCCTGGGCATCGGCGTTCTGCTCACGGCAAAAATGAACATGACTAGACAGAATTTCATTGGGTGATTCCAGAGACATACTCGTAAAAAGGAGGATTCCCTGCGACGTGACTGCGAGATCGTCTTTGTATCCTTTGCTGAGATCCCCTAGAGGTCCGAAGGGGCCGTAGAAAAGAGGAATACGGTTAATCATTTCGAGGGTCGCTTCCTTTTTCCCGAGCGTTTCTGGCAGAACCTCCCAAGGACGGTTGATGTCGATTCGGAAGATCGGAGCTTCCCCTTGCGACTCGGCAACGAACAGAATGAAAGCCGAATCTGGGGACCAGACAAACGTCCCTGCCCACCCGTCGAACCCTTCTGTCAGGCCTTTCTTTTCTCCCGTCTTGCGGTCATACAGCATCAGCCGAAAGCGGTCGCTCTCGTATCCCGGACGCTGCTGGGCACGGTAGGCGATATACTTGCCGTCGGGCGAATAGAGCGGAGTGGAGTCGCTGGCGGGATTGTCGGCGGTGATGTTTTTAGTCTTCGCGAGCACGGCGGCAGGCGTAGTGTCCGGCCATTTCACTGGAACGGTCCACAGG
>JBAVAA010000332.1:0-4404 GCA_049585515.1 Terriglobales bacterium
GTACAAAACCATCCCAGAACACTTCCACGAAAATTAGTCCCACGAAAAAAAGACCATCGGCGATCAGCGCCTAAGGAGCAATCATAATGTCATCTTCCGACAAGCCTTCAGTCAAACTTTGCGAACAACGAAAAACCAACGGCGATCCCTGCCAATCCCCAGCTCTCCATGGCAAAAGGTTTTGTCACTTTCACCAGGTAATGGGTCCACCGCCCGTCAACATCGACAACGACAACGAATTCGACCGTCCCTCTCACGTTTACCTCCCTCAACTCGAAGATGCCGTCTCCATCCAGTCGGCCATCTCCGAAGTTTGCGAGATGATGCTGCACCGCCGCATCGAGCCGAAAGAAGCTTCCGCCCTGTTCTACGCCATGCAGGTCGCGTCCACCAATATGGCACTCCTGAATGCTAATAAAAATCAAAAGCTGAATTCGGAGACAAGTTCAGTTCCCCCTGACCCCAAGCTGCTGCCGCCCGGAACGATTCAGGCAAGTGAGCAGCCGCGACGCCGCAATCGCCGCCATAGTAAAGTAGTGGTAAGGAATCTCTGACTAACGTGTTCGCGACAGCTTTTGGTAGGGCACGCCTTCAGCCGTGCCGCTTGAGCCCACTATACAAGCGGCTTTAGCCGCTGGGGTCGCGTACTTAGTCGAGCTTCCCAAAGCCAATCCGCAGTCCCTAGGAGTTTTTGATCTGAACCCAAGCATCCGCAACATCGCCATCATCGCCCACGTGGACCATGGCAAGACCACGCTGGTTGACGCCATGCTTCGCCAGAGCGGGACATTCCGCGACAACGAGACCGTTGCCGAGCGCGTCATGGACTCGAACGATCTGGAACGCGAGCGCGGCATCACCATTCTCGCCAAGAATACGGCCGTGTTTTATGCGGGCGTAAAGATCAATATCGTCGATACGCCCGGCCACTCCGACTTCGGAGGAGAAGTAGAGCGCGCGCTCAAAATGGTCGATGGCGTCATGCTGCTGGTTGATGCCAGCGAAGGCCCTTTGCCGCAAACTCGTTACGTGCTCAGCAAGGCGCTGGAGGCGAACCTCAAGCCAATTCTGGTCATTAACAAGATCGACCGGCCCGACGCTCGTCCGCAGGAAGTTCTCAACGAGGTTTACGACCTGTTTATCGATCTCGACGCCAAAGAAGATCAGCTTGACTTCCCTGTCCTCTACACCAACGCCAAGGCGGGAACGGCTGCGGTGCATCAGGGCGCGCACGGCGAAGATCTGCGTCTTCTGTTTGAAGCGATTGTCGATACGATTCCCGCGCCGCAAGGCGACAAAGACGGGCCGCTGCAGATCCTCGTCGCAAATCTCGATTACAGCGACTATCTCGGACGGATTGCCATTGCGCGTGTTTTTTCGGGGACGATGAAGACCGGCGAAGATGTGGCGATCGCCAAGCGCGACGGATCATTTCACAAAACAAAGATCACCAAGCTCTTCAGCTTCTCCGGGCTCAAGCGCACCGACATTACCGAAACTTCGCTCGGCGACATTATTGCCGTCGCGGGCGTCGAGGGCATCACCATCGGCGAGACGATCACCAGCGCGGAAAATCCTACGCCGCTTCCGCCGATCGTGATCGACGAGCCTACGATTGCGATGCTCTTCACCATCAATACGTCTCCCTTCTGTGGGCGCGAAGGCACCTACGTTACTTCTCGTAATCTGCGCGAGCGCTTGGAAAAAGAGCTGCTCACGAACGTGTCGTTGCGCATGGAAGAGACCGACAGCACCGACTCGTTCAAGGTGCTTGGGCGCGGCGAGTTGCAGCTTTCCATTCTGATCGAGATGATGCGCCGCGAAGGCTACGAGCTGATGGTTGGCAAGCCCGAGATCGTCACCAAGCGCGACAAAGAAACTGGCAAGCTGATGGAGCCGGTCGAGCACTTGACCGTGGATATTCCCGAAGAATTTGTCGGTGTGGTCATGGAGCACGTCGGCTCGCGCAAAGGCGAAGTTGCTAATATGCACAACCATGGGTATGGCCGCGTGCGCGTCGAATTCCGCGTCCCCAGCCGAGGATTGATCGGGCTGCGCAGCACCCTGCTCACCGACACGCGCGGCACGATCGTGATGAACGCGCTTTTTGACGGATACATCGAGTGGCAGGGAGAAATTCCGCATCGTCCTACGGGGGCGCTGATTGCCGACCGCCCTGGCGTCACGACTTCGTACGCCCTCTACAATCTGCAGGAGCGCGGCATACTTTTCGCCGGGCCTGGCGTTGATGTTTACGAAGGAATGATCATTGGCGAGAACGCAAAGGACACCGATCTCGACGTCAACATTGTGCGCGAGAAAAAGCTCACCAATATGCGGGCTTCGACCTCCGACGAAGCGATCCGGCTGGTGCCCTACCGCAATCTGAATCTCGAGCAGGCAATTGAATTTATTGCCGAGGATGAATTCGTGGAGGTCACTCCGAAATCTTTGCGGCTGCGCAAAAAGGTACTGCAATCGAACAAGCGAAAAAGGTCGCTGGCGGCGGTGGAAGGCTGAGTTCGTCTGGGTAGAAGGTCGTGTGGTGACGGGGCTTTGCCCCGTAAAGGTTTGCGTACAGGGCGCCGGGTGAAAAAACGAAGCCAGCCGAAGAAGCAGCCGAAAGTGGAACAGAAACTTCGCATGCTCCTGATCCCCTGCAGTTGCCAGACGACCTTTGCCGTGGCTGAAAATTACGACGGACAAGGGATGCATCTGCGCAGCTTTCTGGCCTGCCCTAACTGCGGAAAGCGCCACGACCCGCGCAATCGGCTGCTGACGCTTGATTATCAGGCCGAACGTTTTTGGAAAGTCGGCGGATGTTGAGCCGTCGGCAGGAGACGCGGCGAGCCGCGTCTCTACAGCGCAGCCGTTGAGACGACTGGTTCAGCGATGTACACTAGATGAGCCCGCAGTGCGCCCGTAGCTCAGTCTGGATAGAGCGGCAGCCTCCGGAGCTGGAGGTCGGGAGTTCGAATCTCTCCGGGCGCACCAGTTCCCTTCTTTTTCATTAAATGAATCCCTCCTAACCATTTCTCGTTGCCCGTGTAATGAAAATTGCAGTCTGGACCGATAGGTGACTTGAGAAGGGTTCGTTTCCGTGTACCGGAAAGCGACCGAGCGCTTTACCCACATCTACCTCAGAGGGAACGGCGGCAATGAGCGACAGTGAGATCGTCCAGGATTTCTTGGTCGAGAGTAATGAGAATCTTGACCGGCTGGATCGCGATCTGGTTGGCCTGGAGAAAAATCCACTGGATCGGGATGCGCTGTCTGGAGTGTTCCGGACGATTCATACCATCAAAGGCACGTGCGGATTCCTGAGCTTCAGCAAACTGGAAAAAGTGGCTCACGTTGGAGAAAACCTGCTGACGCGCCTGCGCGACGGTCATCTGACGCTCGATGCGGAAATCACAACCGCGCTGCTGAGCATGGTCGATGCGGTCCGGCAGATGTTGAAGGAAATCGGCGCGACCGGCCACGACGGAGATGCCGATTACCCCGAGCTGCGGGAAACTCTGACGCGGCTGCAGAGCAAGGGTGCGGAAAACAGCAAATCGCCGCCAGCAACAGCTGCGGCAGCGGCGCCCAAACCGCTCCCTGCCCCGAAGGCAGCGCCTGCGGAACAGAACGCCCCGGCCGCAGCGCAACGGAAGAAGAGCGACGAAACGCCGCGAAAGCCCTCTCGGGGAAGGATTGGCGGCGTGATGGTTGAACGTGGCATGGTGCAGGCCTCCGACATCGCGCGCGCCCTCGAAGAACAGGACCGCGGCGATCGGCGGCGTCTGGGCGAGATTCTGGTGGACCTGGGACTTGCCAAGCCGGAAGACGTTTTGGCGGCGCAGCAGATTCTGGAATCAAAGGCGCGCGATGCCGCGCCTGAATCGATTCGTGTGGGAGTCAACCTGCTGGACAAGCTGATGACGCTGGTCGGCGAACTGGTGCTTGCCCGGAATCAATTGGTGCAGCTGACGAGCGGGTTGGAGGACACTCCTCTGCTGGCTGTTTCCGAGCGCTTGAACCTGATCGCCACCGAACTGCAAGGCGAGGTCATGAAGACGCGCATGCAGCCCATCGGAAACATCTGGTCGCAATTTCCGCGCACCGTGCGCGATGTCGCACTCGGTTGCGGCAAGCAAGTGAATATCGAGATGGAAGGCAAAGAAACGGAACTCGACAAGACCATTATCGAAGCAATCAAGGATCCGCTGACCCACCTGGTGCGCAATGCCGTCGATCACGGCATCGAGCTTCCCGCGGACCGCATGAAGGCCGGAAAAGACGGCAGCGGACGTGTGACTCTGCGGGCCTTTCATGAAAGCGGGCAAGTCAACATCGAAATCAGCGACGATGGCGCTGGGTTGCCCGTGGCGCGCATCCGCAAGAAGGCGGTCGAGCGCGGAT
>JBAVAA010000333.1:0-7238 GCA_049585515.1 Terriglobales bacterium
AGCGTGTTTCTCGACCAGAACAAAAACATGGAAGCCCGTGAGAGTTTCGAACGCGCTCTCAAACTCCGCGCCAGCTACCCCGAAACTTTGGCAAATTGCTGGAACAACCTGGGCTTGCTCGCCGCGCGCGAAGGCAGTACCGGCGAGGCGATCGGTTACTTTCAGGAGGCGCTCAAACTGAGTCCCGATCATCTGATCGCGCTCGATAACCTGGGCGGCGCATATCGTCAGCAGAAACGATGGGACGATGCCCGCAAGACTTATGAACGAGCATTGGAGATTAACTCCAACGATCCAGAGGCGAATTACGGTCTCGGGATGGTGTTCGCGCAAAATGACGACACAGAGCGAGCATTCGATTCTCTACGGAAGGCGCTGGAATTGCGTCCCGTTTACCCTGAGGCGCTGAATAATCTGGGAATTCTCTATCTGCGCACGCACCGGCGCGATGAGGCCGTGGCAACCTTTGAGCAATGCATCCGCGCGGCGCCTGCTTTCGAGCAGGCTTATTTGAACCTCGCGCGGATCTACGCCATTGAAGCCGCGGCAGACAAGGCTCGCGACGTGCTGCTCGAACTGCTCAAACAGCATCCCGGCCAGGAGCAAGCACAGAAAATGCTCGAGCAATTAGGACCCTAGACGGTCTCTCTAATGCGCCGCCTTTCCCGGCTGCGGCGTCCGTGCAGTCAACAAATCCACATACATTTTGTAGAACCTGCCCGTATCCAGGTCGAGTTGCACTTCCACCGACGGCATCTCGCGCTTAGGTTTATCCGAATCGGTCCAAGTAAGCGTGTCACCATAGCCAGGGCCTCGAGCGAGATTCACATCCATGTACCGGTTTTCTTTCTTCGTAATCAAAGTCGGATCAAGCCACGCGGCCGCTGCGAGCTCGTCCCACAGATAGTTGTAAGGACCATGCAGGTGCTCGTACTTGCCGATGTATTGCGCAACCGGCAAACTGCCCGCCTTGACCTTGTCGATCAGCTCATTGGTCATTCTGGTCTTGACGGAAATATCAACCGTTGTGGAGATCATTTTTTTCCATGGCGCCCGCAGCACTATATGCGCCGCTTCAGGATCGAACCAGAGATTGAATTCATGGCGGGGATCGTTCGCGAACTCCGGATCGTCGGTCAAGGGATTCAAACTGCCGCCCATGTACACCAACTCTTTCGCCAAACTCGCAAATTCGGGATCGATGGAGATCGCGAGCGCCAGGTTGGTCATCGGACCGCCCTCATAAATCGTGACTTCGTGCGGATACTTATGGACCATGCGCACAAGGAAATGTGCGGCATCTTCGTCGGCGGCTTTGGTTGTGGGCTTCCCTTCCGGCATTTCTCCCAGTTCGCGGGGCGGGTGATAATACTTCGGAGTCCACGCCCCCAACCACACCACCGATCCATACCGCTGTTCCCACTGCTCGGTCTCTTCCTTAGTCCGAACCAGCGGATATTCGGCTCCGCGAACCACAGGGATGTCGGTTCGTCCGATAAGTTCGAGCATGCGCAAGGTATGCGCGACTTCTGCGGTTACCCAGGCATCGCCTGTCACTACGGTGATGCCCAACACCTCCGTTTGCGGAGACTGGATCAGCAGCAGGATCGCTTGCTGGTCGCTGCCGGCCGGGCCGGATGCGTCCTGATCGATGATGACTTTGCGTGTGTTTTCCTGGCTCTGAGACTCAAGACAAGTCGACAAGATGATAGTTACGACTGCGATCAAACTCCCAATTCGGACCAACTTCATTCCTGCACCTCTGAATTTTGGAAGCGTGCCATTGTAAAGCCCATTTACGAATCCCGCCAATCTTTCGGTGGCGACGGTTGGGATAAAATGGCGGGCAATGATTGTTCAGGAAGCACCGCTTTCCTTCGGGAGCCGATCCGCGTGACCACCAGCCATTTCAGAGAGTCTGCGGTTAATGCCGCCGTTCTCGCAGTGACGTTAATTACCATGATGGCCGTCGCCCCAGCCAGGGCGCAATCTCCGGCGCCGGCCGACAACCTCGCTTCTCAGGGGACCGTACAGGGGCATGTGCGTGACTCCAACGGCAGGCCGGTGGCAAACGCCCTCGTATTCTTACAACCAAAGACCGGATCGCAGGCGGGCACCTCAGTCACTACCCACACGGATTTCCAAGGAAAGTATAGCTTTGCGCCACTCGGGGAAGGCGCTTTCATTGTGCGCGCGGAAATGAGCGGATATCACCAGGCGATCTTCGGTCCCATAGTCCTGATGAAGAACGAAACAAAAACCGTCGATCTCACGCTCGGTTTTCCCGCAACCTCTGAAAAGTTAGGGGCACAAGCACCCGAATTTTTCGACGAACCTCAATTCACCGTGGCGGGTATAACCCAGGCCACAAATTCGGGAGGACACGGTTCCGACACCGTGCTGCGAACCACGGAAGCGCTCGCCAAGGCGACGCTTTCGCTGAGCAAGGAGCCGGATGCGAGTTCGGCGACGGCGAAATCTGACACCGACGAAGTTTCGTTGCGTGGCGCGGTGACACGCCAACCAGGGAGTTTTGCGGCAAATCAACAGCTCGGAAAATTGCTCGCCGATCAAGGAAAGACGACCCAATCCCTTCCCTATCTGCTACGAGCGTCTCAGCTGAACGCCAAAGATTCTGAGGTTCATCACTTGCTCGGCAATGTCGAGGAGCAGCTCGGCAATCCACTGGAAGCAGTCCGCGAGTACCAGCGTGCGTCCGAAATCGCTCCCACCGAACCAAACCTGTTCGATTGGGGAACTGAACTTTTGACGCATCGCGCGCTCGAACCTGCAACCGAAGTTTTCACCAAGGGCAATCGCTTGTTTCCGACCTCGGTCCGGATCCTCGTGGCGCTTGGCGTTGCGCTGTACGCGCGCGGTTCCTACGATCAAGCGACGCAGTGTCTGGTGAAGGCGTCCGATCTCGCCCCCGACAGTCCGACTCCGTACCTGTTTCTGGGAAAGATGCAAAGCATCGCGGCCACTCCATCGGAGGGATCACTGGAAAGATTGGCACGATTCGCCCAGCTGCAGCCAGACAATGCGCTGGCGAACTACTATTACGCCGTCGGTCTCACCAAGCAATCAGCGAGCGCGCCTGACAGTAATGCTGAGCGGACGGCGCGAGTTGAGACGTTGCTGCGGAAGGCGGTGCAGCTCGATCCGAAGCTCGCTGTGGCACATCTGCAATTGGGCATTCTATATTCGCAGCGCGCGGATTTTCCCCGGGCAATCGCGGCGTATCAAAAGGCAATTGAAGTCAGTCCTGCTCCTGATGAGACCCTCGCCCAAGCGCACTACCGGTTGGCTCAAGCTTATCTGCGAACCGGCGAAAAGACGAAAGCTCAAGAAGAACTTAAAATTCACGACGAAATATCCAAGAAAACAAAGGAAAGCGCAGAGCGCCAGCGGCGCGAGATTCAGGAGTTCGTTATTTCGCAGCAAGGGAAGAAAACTGGATCTTAACTGCGGAAACGAAACCGGCCAACGGAATCGTGAAAAGGGGCAGACCAAGCAATCTGGTCTGCCCAACGTTGAAACGCACAGCTGCAAGCACCCCTAGAACCTCAGCTTGAGCGCCAACTGAATCAGGCGCGGGTTATTCACTGTGTTGTTAATCACCCCGAAGCTGGAGGGCGAGTTTATGTCCATCTCTCCGGTTCCTCCGGCACCCTGCAGAAAGTACTGCGGGTGATTCAGCAGGTTGAAGAACTCGGCGCGGAATTGCAGACCCATACCCTCGCGGAACGACAATGGAAGATCCTTGATCAGGGAGAAATCGGTGTTGACGAAGCGCGGACCATACATCGGCGCGCGGACGGCGGTACCGAGTTCCCCGTCTGGCGCGAAAGCGAACGCGCAGGGATTGAACCAATTCGAAATCGTATGAATGCGCGTGGGCGCAACGCAGCCAGGATTGCCCGCGACCGCGCCGGCCTTGTTGGGATCCCCGACCTGGTTGGGACGCTGGAAGGTATTGCCGTTGTAGGAGAAGAACGTGCCCGATTCATCCTTGCTGTCGACGATGTAGAGCGGGAATCCGGTGGTGGCCTTCTCGATTAAATTCACGCTCCAATGTCCGAGCGCGGCGTCAACCGGACCACTCCAGCCACCTCCGAAACGTTTACCCTTGCCGAATGGGAGATCGTACAGGACGCTGGCGGTAAAACTCTGGTTGAGATTCAGTTCCGATAGACCCCAATCCAGCTTCTGTGTTCCGGGCAAAGGATAGTACAACGCCCCAGGGTTCGTACCCAGACCATCGGGCATGCCGTTGTCGAAATTGCGGGAATACGTGTAACCGAGCAGGGCGTAGAGCCCATGCCGAGCGCTCTTAGTCTCGGCCTTGATCTGCAGGGAATCATAGCGGGCTTGGCCTATGCTGTTGTTGGTGTCAACCGATTGAAAGGCTCCTCCGCCAGGCTGGTTTGCCGCGTACGGGAAGAATCCAAAGTTACAGCCCAGAGTGTATGTGCCGTTGCCGCAAGCTCCGGGGTCATTGAGGTTTTCGTTCAGTTGGCTGGTGAGAATGTGCGCACTGCGCGTTCCGGCGTAGCCTGCTGTCAGCACGACATTTCCGGGAAGCTGACGCTCGATGTTGAGATTGAATTGCTGGATGGTGCCCTGTCTGAAATTGCGGTTCTGGGATTGGATGGTTCCCGTGTAGCTGGTCGGGTTTACCGGCGCATTGTAAACGGCACCGCCCGGGACATTGGTTGTGGACGGGGTCCCCGCAGGAAGAAGGAATCCCCCAGACAAGGAACCTGCAACGCTGCCAAACGCCAGGCAAAAAGCGCACGGATCGACCTCCGCATAGTAGGGCGGATTCTGCCACAGGCCCTGTCCACCCTGATCCCACGAAGAATCGTGTGAGATGCCGTAAGCGGCGCGAAGGACGGTCTTATCGCTTCCAAACACCTTCCAGGCGAGTCCGATTCGGGGTTCGAGGGCCTTCTTATCAAACTGAATGCCGACCCGTCCGTCGGTGGAAACGCAGTGCGTGCAACCGGCGATTCCCGGGCTACCCGCCGGAACATACCATGTGAGGTTGGTAACATCGTACTCCGCCTGTCGATTCCTGACCTCGGTTTCCGGCGTCACCAGAGCCCAGCCGAGACCGATGTTCACGGTTAAATTGGAAGTCGCGCGCCAGTTATCCTGAACAAACGGGCGAAAGAGCTTGTAACGGCGGCCAGTCGTAGCTCCCAGGAAGGTTTGATCATGGGCCGCAAATACACCCAGACCGCCTATCAACAGGCCAGCAATGTCGTCATTGGTACCAGAACCATTCTGTACGTCGAAACCATCCTGAAATGCATTGTTGCGCACGTTCATCTCGTTGGCGCGAAACGTCATGCCCACAGCGATATCGTGTTTGCCGCGGATGAGGTGAACGGTATCGGAAACCGAGTAGACGTTCGTTCCACCCTGATAAGGTGCGTATCCGCGATCGCCGATCGAGAAATAGGCGTTCATCAGGAACGAAGTCAGGCCGCAACTTTCGCAATCTTTCGGTGATTGGTTCAGACTGGCGGGGTAGGTCGTGATGGAATCGCATGCCGCGCCCAAATCCGCACCGGGAATGCCCAACTTTGCCGCTTCACAGGACCCTGTGCCGAAAGAATTGATGTGATTGAAGATTCGGTTGTAACCGAGGCTGATCTGATTGATGGTGGTGGGCGAGAAGACGTGCGTCTCAGAAATCATGGCATTGCGGCCATGGTTCTCGATGTGCTGGTTGCTGCCGAAGGCATTTTGTTCTGACCATGTGGGCGAACCGCCGGGGACGAAGTTGGTCGCCTGATCATAACTGAAGCGTGCAAACAGGGAGTCACTGCTGGAAATATTGTGGTCAACTCGGATATCGCCCGTTCCTTCGTTGAGTCGCCGTATGGGCTGGTTGGCATAGTTGTATAAGACCGTTGCCGCATTCGAGACATTGGGCGCCGGATATAGCGCAGCTACCATCGGACCCGGCGAGTTACTGGGAGCCATCGCTGCGGGAATAACATTGCATGGGCTGCCTCCCGTTTGTCCTCCCGTACCCGACACCGGCTCCGGAATATTGGTCCCGGTCTGGCACAAGAAACTCCCACCGTCGAATGGATTTGTGAGATTAGGGAAAGAAAAGGTTCCGTTGCTGTATGTAGTCACTCCCCGCACACCGCCGAAGGGGTCTGTGGTGAAATCATAGTCGCCGTTCATGTTCGGCGTGACCATGGCGGATGTCGGAACGATGCCCGTAAAGGGCACGCCTTTACGCTGAACCTTGGCCTGATAGTCAAGGAAGAAGAAAGTCTTGTCTTTTTGGATGGGACCACCGAGCGATGCACCATACTGGTTGAGATTGAACTTCGCTGCGGTGTTAACGAAAGGCGTCTTCGCATCGAGGTTGGTGTTGCGGAAGAACTCAAATGCTGTGCCGTGAAACTGGTTTGTTCCTGATTTTGTGGTTACCAAGACGGTAGGACCGGCGCGCTCTCCGTATTCGGCGGAGTAGTTGTACGACAGTACCTTGAACTCCTGAATGTCATCGACCTCAGAAAAGATCGCGATGCCGCCTTCGTCAAGCTGATTGTTGTCGTTGCCATCGAGGAGCCAGTCCGTGCTCTGTTCGCGCGAACCGCCCACCGAGAGCGAAAAAACGCCGCGCGTGGCGGCTTCGCTGCTGGCCGCGTTGGTGAAGAAGCTGACCGGGCTTGTAGACTGGGTTGTTCCAGGTGTGAGGGTCGCGAGCTGGACGAAGTTGCGTCCGTTCAAAGGAAGGTCGGCAACCTCCTCGGCAGTAATGACCTGGCCGAGACTTGGATTCGTGGTCTCCACTGCTACTTCGGTAGCGGTGACTTCAACCGTCGCGGAAACGGAGGCGGGGTTGAGCGTGAAATCGATCTCGCGCTGTTCGTCGACTTGCAGACGAACGTCTTTCTGCTCGGTAGTTTGGAAGCCCTGAAACTCCACTCGGATGGTGTACAACGCCACTGGCAGCAGGGGTACAAGGTAGTGTCCGGACCCGTCGGTCTTCGTCTCGCGATTAAGACCCGTCCCCTGCGAGGTAATTTTCACCGTCGCTCCGGCAATCACCGATCCCGTCTTGTCGGTGACCGTTCCAGAGAAGCTGCCGTTCGCTTGGCCGTACAGAAGTGGACAGAGGGAAAACACAGCACAGAGAACCGCTACCAGCAGCGCTTTTCTTTTTAGCATCAGTTTTCACCTTAAGTGACCACTCTTACATTTCGCAC
>JBAVAA010000334.1:0-5457 GCA_049585515.1 Terriglobales bacterium
CGCGGTGCGGAGAACGTTACGTCCAATGCGTCCAAAACCATTAATGCCGACTTTTACTGGCATGTTGCCTCCAATAAGTTCTTCTTACCAATAAATTATGCGTCTGAGATAACTTTCGATGGTAACAGGGCGAAGCGGCCAGCGTAAACATCCTGCGCCTATTCGTGCTGACCCGATGTTCCAAATCAGGAACGGCTCTGGATTCTGCAGCTTTGTTCAGTCGCGCAGATCAGGCCGGCGTGATTTCGATGTAGGTGTCGGTGTTGCGCCACAGGAAGGGAAGACGGGCGAGCCAGTATTTTGCGTTGATCAACTGGCGGACGCGGGCATATTCTTCCGACCGCATAATACGCACGGTCGCTGGGAATTCCGTGCCGGTGATTTTCCCGCGGATGGTGGAGGGCGCGATCTTGACTTGCGGGTTGTTGCGGATGCGCTTTACCTTTCCCAATTTACTGTTCGTCATGAAGTAAAGTTTGTCGACGTCCTCCGCAAACCAGATCGGCGTGTACACAGGGACGCCAGTCTTGCGGAAGGTGGCGAGGCTGATATAACGCTGGCCGCGAATTTCAGCGGGGATGGGCGCCATGCGGATATTGTAATGTGCCCGAGGAGATTCCTGCGGAGTGCATATCGCCATTCCGCTGAACTTCCGAGTCGCTTGCTTTTGACCGCGGGTGCGTTCGATCACTTACAATAACGGTCTGTTGGGCTCCAGCCAAAGCGAGAAGACATGAGCGAGACATGGGAGGGGCGAACGGTCGACGGGCGATTTCCGCTGCAACGCTACCTCGGCAGTTCCGATCATAGCGCGGTGTTTCTTACCCTTCGCCAGGACGCCGCGGGCGATTCCGGGAAAGCCGTCATCAAGTTGATTTCGGCCGACGCGGATGCCGAGAAGCAGCTTCTTCGGTGGCACGCGATCCGCGAACTGAACCATCCAAATCTGATTCGTATTTTCGAAGCGGGCCGCTGCGAACTGGATGGAGCAGCGGTGCTCTATGTCGTCATGGAGTATGCGGAGGAGAATCTCTCGCAGATTCTTCCGGAGCGGGCGCTAACGGCAGAGGAGACACGCGGGATGCTTCCGCCGCTCCTGCGCGCTCTGCAATTTGTGCATGAGCAGGGGTTGGCGCATGGTCGTATCCAACCGTCGAACATTCTGGCGATTGCCGACCAGGTAAAGCTATCGAGAGACTCTCTGACCAGGGCCGATGACAGGATCCGCAGGACCTCGAGCAAGTATGATCCTCCGGAGGCCGCGACAGGTGCGGCTTCGACCGCGAGCGACGTTTGGCAGCTGGGTATGACTCTGGTCGAGGTGCTGACTCAGCGCTTACCAGACTGTGATCGCGGGCAGCCGAACTCCCCACCCATGCCGCAGGTGGACGAGCCCTATCGCGAAATCGTTGAGCACTGTTTGCAAGTGGACGCCGGGAAGCGATGGACAATTGCGCAAATTCTTGGCAGGCTGGAACCGGCCGGGCCGGTGTCGGCGGCGACGCCAGCGCGGACTGCGGCAGTTGCTTCTTCGCCAGCGATCCCAAGTCCGGCGAAGGCATCTGCAAAGTGGCCCTACTTGCTGGTATTGGCGGCATTGGTTGCGTTTGCATTTTTCCTGATTGCCCGGCCGAAGCCGTCAAGCCCTCCGGTCGAGGTTCAGCCGCCGCAGGCTCAGCAGGGCGCGGCTGCCGAGGATGCTCAGCCGGCAAACTCCCAGTCCACGCAATCCTCGCCACACGCGGAAACAAAGCCGAGTCCGGAGACCGCACCGGAGGGCACGGCTGGCGAGGAAAAAGCGCCTGCGCATGCTCGTGAAGGCGATGTGGTGCGCCGGGTTGTGCCGCAGGTTTCGCCAGGCGCGCGCCGCACGATTCACGGCACAATCAAGGTTCGAGTGAAGGTCGAGGCGGATACCGCGGGCAATGTGACGGAAGCAAAATTCGAATCCGCGGGATCGAGCCGCTATTTTTCGAGGCTTGCGATGGAAGCCGCGTGGGAGTGGAAATTTGCTCCGGCACAAGAGGGGAAATCCGACACGCGCGAATGGACGCTGCAGTTCGCCTTCAGCCGAGCGAGGACGGAAGCTTCCGCGTTGCGTATAAAGCGCTAGGCGTTAAGTCCAGTGATTGAGAACCAATTTGAGCAGAGAAAAATCTATGGATTCTTGCCGGTCATTTGACGGCGCGCTTCTTCGCAGGCTTGGATGGGGTCGCGTCCGGTGACTTGTTTGTACCAGGCGGGATGGAAGGTCCAGGCCCAGGCTTCGCTGACCGCGCCCCGGACCATCGCCTGAAACGTACCGGGCTCGCCGAAGGTGCTTTGGTAGATATGGATGAAGATGCCGCCAAGCATAATGAGGGCGGAGATGTCGTGAAGAACGTAGCTGGTGGCGACGGCGATTCTGCCGAAAGTTTTTGCGCCTGCCCAGAGGATGGTGCCGGTGACGATGTAAACGATGCAACCGGCGACGATCTCCCAGAACATAACCTTCTGTCCAGCATTGAAAAAGCCGGTTTCTGGCGGATCCACTTTTTCTTCGCCGCTGGCGATTGCTTTTATGTTGCGCATCCAGTTCGTGTCGCCCGGGGCCCAAAGCATGGGCCGGAACCAGTTCAGCACTTGTAGGGAGAAGAAAACGACGAAGCCTACGCCGAAGTAGGGATGCAGGATGCGGCTTAGTTGCCCGCCGCCGAAGATGGGGGTGAACCAGCGGAAGAGCCAGGGAAGGTAAATGCCAAACCCGGTGAAGAGGGCGAGGAAGAAGAAGACGGCTATGGTCCAGTGGAGGACGCGGTCGTAGACGGGATGTCGGAGAATTTCTCCGCGATAGATGGTGGTGCGGCCGGCGTGCTCGAGGGTTGCGCGGGCTTTGTCGTCGAAGTGGTCGATGGCTCGGCTAGACATGGGTCTCCTCCTTCTTAGGAGGTTCAGGTTGTGGCAGCCGCGGGCCGTTGGTCACGTGGTGAAAGAGGATGCCGAGTCCACCGAGCAGCGCGAAAGTTCCGAGCACCGGTTTAAAGAGCCACTTCCACCAGGTGTAGCTCCAAGGGATCGTTGGATTCTTTGGGAGATTGCCGTAGCGCTCGGGGTCGGTGGCATCGTGGAGAACGTAGATCACATGCGTTCCGCCGACAGATTGCGGATCGTAGACTCCGGCGTTCTGCCAACCGAAATTATCGCGGAGTTGCTTGGCGCGTTCCTCGGCGATAAATTTCATGTCGTCCTTGGTGCCAAACTTCAAGCAACCTGTCGGACAAGCCTTGATGCACGCCGGTTCCAGCCCCTCGCCGACGCGATCGGAGCAAAGCGTGCACTTATAAACCCGTTTGGTCGCGGGATTGAAGCGCGGAATATTGAAAGGACAGCCGGAAACGCAAAACTCGCAGCCAATGCAATTTTCCTGATTGAAGTCGACGATGCCGTTGGCATATTTGACGATCGCGCCATCCGCCGGGCAGGCATGCAGGCAGCCGGGATCGGCGCAGTGCATGCTCTGGTCCTTGCGCATCAGCCACTGGATGGTGCCGTCCGGAGTCTGGTGCTCATTGAACTTGATGAGGTTCCAGAAATTCCAGCGCGTCTCGGGCATGGTCTGGTAGGTATTGTCGAAGGTGGTCAGCGAAAAGGGCAAGTCGTTCCACTCGGCGCACGCCACTTCGCAGGCTTTGCAGCCGATGCAGGTGGTGGTATCGACCAGCTTGCAGACTTCGAGATCGCGCTGCATTCCCAGGCCGGGCGAGGGAGTGGTGTGGCCCGAGATCATTTCGGCTTGTAATGCCTTGCGGTCTGCCATCTCCCATCCTCACTTGTTTGCGGAGCGTCCGCTCCAACTTGAATTAAACTTTTTCGAGCTTCACCAAGAAGCCTTTGAATTCCGGCGTAAAAGCGTTTGGATCGATCACGGTTGGCGTCAACTGATTCGCCAAAGTCTTCGCCGTCCGGTTTTCATCTTCTACAATGCCGCGGAATCCCCAGTGAATCGGGATACCGATCTGGAACGTCTCCTTGCCGTCGATCTTCATGGGATGGATGCGGCGCGTCACCATGGCTTTCGCGATGTAGTAAGCTCGCGCGCTGGTGACTTTTACTTTTTCGCCGCCGCGAATGCCCATACGATCTGCTAGTTCAGCCGGAACTTCCACAAAGGGTTCCGGCACAAGTTCAACGTTCATCGGATTATTTTTTGTCCAGTAGTGATAGTGCTCGGTGAGACGGTACGTGGTGCAGATGATGTTGAATTCGGTGTCACCGGTTTTCGCGTACTTGTCCATGTCGGTCTTATATTTCTTCACGACCGGATTGTTGGACTGCTTCGGATGCAACAGGTTCGCCAGCGGGCTCTCGATGGGCTCGTAGAATTCGGGGAACGGGCCATCCTGCATGGCGCCAAGGGGAACGAAGAGACGTCCGATGCCCTCGGGATTCATGATGAATGGGCCCATGTGATCCTTTGGGGGGGAATCAGGTTTGAAGTCGGGAACGTCAACGCCTGCCCAGCTCTGTTTGGCTTCATCCCACCAAACCTGGCGGCGCGACGGATCCCAAGGCTTGCCCTCGAGATCGCAGGAGGCGCGGTTGTAGAGCACGCGGCGATTCGCCGGCCACGACCATCCCCAATTCGGATAAATGCCTAGGCCGGATGGGTCTTCGGTTCCGCGGCGCTGCATCATCGCGCCCGCTTCCGTCCATGATCCGCAATACAGCCAGTTTCCAGAGGTGGTGGTGCCATCGTCTTTGAGCCAGGCAAAGCCGGGGAGTTGCTGGCCTGCCTTGATGGTGACGTTCGTCTTCGGGTCGGTGATGTCGGCGAGCGCTTTGCCGTTAATTTCCTTCGCGACTTCGGCGAGCGGCGGATTGTACGGGTTTGTATAGGCGAATGACGCGTTCAGAACGGGATCGGGAAATTTGCCGCCCTCCTTCTTGTAAAGTTCGCGGACTTTCAAGAATATAGTCGCAAGGATTTCCTGGTCGAGACGCGCTTGCCCCGGCGGGGGCACGGCGACGTGTTTCCATTGCAACCAGCGCGCGGAATTGACGAAGGTGCCGTCTTTTTCCGCAAAGCCTGCGCCGGGCAGGCGGTAGACGGTGGTGTTGATCTTCTTCTGGTCGTCGGCAGTGATGCCGGGGGCACGCCAGAATTCGCTCGTCTCATCCGGATAGATCTCGCAAACTACCAGCCAATCCGCCTTTTTGAGCGCATCGATATTCTTGTTTGAATCGGGGCCGATCATGACGCCATTCATGCCGAAGGCGAACAGGCCTTTGACCTTGCCCTCGTACATGTCGTTCCAGATATTCACCCAGGAATAGTTGCGGTCGATCTTGGGCAGATAGTTGAAGGCGAAGTCGTTTTCTTTGGTGGCGGCCGCGCCGTACATCGCTTTCAGGAACGAAACCGTGAACTTTGGCGTGTTCGACCAGTAGTTGAATGACTCCCACGGGTCGGGCTTGGAT
>JBAVAA010000335.1:0-3034 GCA_049585515.1 Terriglobales bacterium
GTATCACACGCATACCTTCATGATAGATGCATTGTCAATCGCCACCGGCTTTTTCTCTACCTTGCTCTTTCCCACCGTATTCACTAGCACCACGCCGCCAAGCGCGATCGCGCCGCCAACCAAAGAAATCAGCCTCGGAACTTCGCCCAGCCAGATCCAGGCAATGCCAATAGCCACAATCGGAATGATGTAGAGCAAAGTCGAAGTGCGCCCGGCCGCCCCGTGCGAAAGAATGTAGGCGTATGCCACATAAGCAAGCGCTCCCGGAAAGACGCCAAGATAAATGACCGCCAGCGTCGCCGACGCGGGAGCGGCGCGCAAGGTGTGCAAAAGGCCGTGTCCGAAGGGCAGCATCAGCGCCGTCCCGAACCAGATCGAGTAAGCGGTAAATTCCAAAGGGCTGTATCTGCCCAGATAATGTTTCTGCAGAATCATGTACCCCGCGGACGTAATCGCCGCTGCCAGAATAATCAGCGCTTGCGGCGAAAGCCGGACTCCTTCTCCTTCTCCACTCGCAATCAGCGCCACTCCCGCAAAGCTAACGAACACTCCGATCCATCCAGTCGCCGTCAATTTCTCGTGCAGCCAGAATCGAGCCGCCAGCGCAGTCCAGATCGGAACCGATGCAATCAGCAGACTCGCCGCGCCCGCCGTCACCCGCGTCTCTCCGTAGTTCAGCGCGAGGTTGTAGAAAGTGATCCCGATGCCGCCAGTCAGAGCAAGCCCGGGGATGTCGCGCAATTCGGGACGCCGAAAATGCGCAACTCCCGCATAGATGGCAAGCACCAGCGATGCCACCAGAAACCGCAAGTTAGCAAGATTCGCCGGCGAATAAGCCCGCAACCCGGCGCGAATCCCGGCGAAAGCAGAGGCCCAAACCACCAGCGCGAATGCCACGGCGGCAAGAGTGCGAAATGTGAAGCGCGGCATTGAGGCCTCCTTCCGTTAAAGAACTGTTTTTGATATATCTGGGAAAATCTGTAGAGATAGGGTTTCGTATCAGGTTCGTATCAGGGTATCGCTTTAGCGATACCAAACATTCTTCGAAACCGCAGCCCCTTCAGGGGCCGCGCATCGACTGCAGAGACACCGCAAGCCGCGTCTCTACGTGAAGTCAACCACGTCGCCCACCCGAATCGTGCCAGCCGTCAGAATCTGCGCCCGCAATCCCCCGCGATGCAGCAGCCCCTTGATCACCGGCTTCCCCGTGACCTTCTGCAAATGATCGCAAGGCTCGCATAGCCGCAGGCCGCGAATTCTCACCTCGCCAATGGCAAACTCCCGGCCCACCAGATGATTCAGCGGAACATTACGCGTAACCACATTGCGGCGCGCGTCGCCCGTAGCAAGCTCGATTTGATAATCCCGCCGCAGCGCCTCAATCGCCTCCGCCTCGATCAGCGTCAGTTCACGATCCGGCGTCGGCTGGGAAAACGTACCGATCTTCAGCGCGTATCGATCGCCCTCCAGCCCCGTGCCAGGAATCGCCAGCGCCTGTCCAACCGATTGCGGCGCCGCTGCAGCAGCGGACGCAATAAAAATCGATTCCACCGTCCCGTTCCCCATCACGCACCTCCCGCAGCTAAGAACTGCTCAACCAAAAATTCAATTAAGCGTTCTTTCCCGCTTCCACCGCCGCAATCGATTCTTCCAACACGTCCATCGCAACGTCCGCCTCGTCCCGCGTAACAATCAGCGGCGGCGCAATGCGAATCGTGCTCGGCCCGCATCCCAAAAACAGAATGCCGCGCTCGAACGCCCCTTCGACAATGCGATCCCGCTCGCTGGCGCCGTATTCGCGAGTCGCCTGATCTTTGACGATATCGACGCCGATCATCAGCCCGCGCCCCCGGACATCGCCAACAATCTTATGCTTCTTCGGCCAGCCGGACATGCGCTTCATCATGTGGTCGCCAACCTCCTGCGAATTCCGCAGCAGCCCTTCTTTCTCGATCACGTCGAGCGTAGTCAGCGCAGCGGCAATGCACACAGGATTCCCGCCGAAAGTCGAAGCGTGCGAACCCGGAATCCAATCCATGATCTCAGCCTTGCTCATGGTGATGCCAAGCGGCATCCCCGAGGCGATGCCCTTCGCCATGCAAACGATGTCGGGATGCACGCCGGTGTGCTCAACCGCAAACCATTTGCCCGTGCGCCCAATGCCGCTCTGCACTTCGTCCAGCACCAGCATGATGCCGTGCTTGTCGCAGATGCGCCGCAGTTCCTGCATGAAGATTGTAGGAGCGACAACGTATCCGCCCTCGCCCTGAATCGGCTCGACAAAAATAGCCGCGACTTCTTCCGGAGCCAAGGTGGTCTTGAACAACTTATCTTCGATAAAACGCGCGCACCCCAGTGCGAATTTCTCGGCATCCTGCGGTCCGCCCTCGCAGCCCCGATACACGTCGGGATAGCGCACATGCGTAACCCCCGGCACCAGTGGCGAGAAGCGCCGCTTCTGCTGCGGCTTCGAAGCCGTCAGCGACAGCGCCCCCATCGTCCGTCCATGGAAAGCGCCAAAGAAAGCGATCACCTGCTGCCGCTTCGTGTGATAGCGCGCCAGCTTCAAGGCCGCCTCGATCGCTTCTGCTCCCGAGTTTCCGTAATAAATCTTGTGCGGTCCCGGCATAGGCGCAATCTTGGACAGGCGTTCGGCCAGCGTCACCAGCCCTTCGTAATAAAAGTCGGTGCCCGACATGTGGATCAGCTCACCCGCCTGCTTCTGAATGGCAGCCACCACATCCGGATGGCAATGCCCAGTCGAAGTCACGGCAATCCCAGCCGAAAAGTCAAAGAATTCGTTGCCATCCACATCTTCGACCACGATGCCGCGGCCACGCTTGGCCACCAGCGGATAGGAGCGAGTATAAGAAGGTGAAATATATTTTTCGTCGCCCGCCAGAATCCGCTTGGCATTAGGCCCCGGAAGCGCCGTCTTCAGCTTGGGACCGTTAATCAAGGTTTTTGTGGTCATGGAATCCTCCAGATAATTCTCAATTCCCATTTCTCTGAGGAGGGTGCCCCACTCTAACGT
>JBAVAA010000336.1:0-2449 GCA_049585515.1 Terriglobales bacterium
AGTTTGTAAATTACGGAGCTTCCAAAGGCGAATCGGTGAAACGCGAATCAGTGAATCGCGAATCGGTGAAGTGTGAATCCGTGGTGTCCGACATTTTTCCGGGATGCGGGCCACTGGCCGGTATTCACGCCGCGCTGGCGCATTCTTCCGCCGAATTGAATCTCATGCTGGCGGTTGACATGCCTTTCGTCACTCCAGAGCTTCTCGAGTTTCTTTTGGCGGAGGGAGAGAACAATGACGCTGTCGTCACTTTGCCTCGCACCGCCAAAGGATTTCAGCCGCTCTGTGCGGTTTATCGACGCCGCTTTTGTGTTGTCGCCGAGCAGGCTTTGCGGGTGGGCAAGTACAAGATCGGCGCGGCGTTTTCTGGTGTGGCCCTACGCGTGATTGATGAGGGGGAGCTGGCGGCGGCGGGGTTTTCCGAGCGTAGCTTTTTCAACGTCAACACGCCAGAGGATCGCCTGGACGCCGAAAAAAACGCGTAAGACGACAAGATGCAAGCAACGGCCCGGAAGCTGCGCTTCCTGGACAGCCGGGGCGGCTGTCCCCTACGCTTTCGCTTGAGTCGCGCGGCCCTCTCATGCCATCCTGATATCCATGGCTGCTGCGCCGACGGTCTCTCCCTACATCCAGTTCAAGGACGTCTCCAAGGCGTTTGGAGACCGGGTCGTTCTCAATGACGTGAGCTTTGAGGTGCTGGCGGGAGAGATGGTGTGCATTCTGGGACGCAGCGGCGTCGGAAAATCGGTGGCGCTCCACAACATCATGGGCTTTTTGAAGCCCGATTCGGGCCGCATTATCGTGGCCTGCCAGGACATCACCGACTACGACGAAGTTCAGATGGAAGAGATACGAAAAAAAGTCACCATGGTGTTCCAGAACGGCGCCCTCTTCGACTCATTGACGGTCGGTGAAAATGTTGCCTTTCCCTTGCGCGAACGAAGAGAGCTTTCGGAAGAGCAGATTTTTCAGGTCGTCGATGGCTTGCTGGAAATGGTCGGAGTCAAGGAGATGCGCGACCTGTTGCCTTCCGATCTCTCTACCGGGATGAAGCGGTCGGTCGCGATTGCGCGGGCACTGGCGGCCCAACCGGAGTGCGTGTTGTATGACGAGCCCACCACCATGGTCGATCCGTTGATGGGGAATCTACTGGGCGATCTTATCGCCCGGCTCAAACTGCAGTTGCATCTGACTTCAGTCGTGGTCACGCATGACATGCGACTGGCGAAAAAGCTGGCGGACCGTGTGGTTTTTCTGCATGAAGGGCGGGCGATTTTCTTCGGGCCTTACGGGGAGATGGAGAAATCGAAGGAACCTATTATTCAGGAGTTCCTGGAACTGGACGAGTTGAAGTTGGAAGCGTGAGGGCAGTTCTCAGTTTCCGGTTTTCAGTTCTCAGCGATGGCCGCATGCTTTTTATTGAGAGCTGAGAACTGTCCTTAGAAGCCCTGCCGCACCAACTCTTCTACCGTGATCGAACTCTGCTCGGGCTGGCCTCTCATCATCTTCTCGACGTACTTCGCAATCACGTCGGCTTCCAGATTGACTGGGTCACCCGGCTTGAGTGAACCGAGATTGGTTAGTTCGACCGTGTGCGGGATGATTGCAATCGTACAACGATTCCCTTCGAGCTTGGCGACCGTCAGGCTGATGCCTTCGATCGAGAGCGATCCCTTGAACACCGTGTATCTCTCGATCTCCGGCGGGATTTCGATGTGCAGCCACCAATTCGCGGAATCCCGGCCGTCCGAGTCGACGATGCGCTCGAACTCGATCAGTTTACCTACACCATCCACATGGCCCTGAACGATGTGGCCATCGAAACGGCCGTCGGCTTTCATGGGGAGTTCGAGGTTTACGAGCGCGCCAACATGCATCCGTGAGAACGAAGTTCGGATCCAGGTTTCCGGCGCCAGGTCGGCGCAGAATGATTTCTCTTTGATATCCAGCGCTGTGAGACACACGCCGCTTACCGAGACGCTGTGGCCATTTTTCAGTTCTCTTGGAGTATTCGCCGCCTCAATAATAATGCGGCGGTTCTCACCTTGCTGCTCGATTTTTGTGACCTTGCCTACTTCTTCTACGATTCCGGTAAACATATGGATGTAGCCTCAATCTTGTGTAGGGACGGGGTCGTCCCTCCGGGACTTGGATCAACTATTCCACTCTTCCCCGCGCTGAAGTGCAGGGCTAAGTTTGTACGCCCCTCCGGGGCTGATGTCGGGTTCTTAGCTACGCATGCCTGTCAAGAATACGGGTCTCGGAGATAGCCTTCCAGCGCGAAGTCTTCGCCGAAGCGGTGCAAGTCGAAGCGTTGAACGTATTGGGCCCGCCCGTGCAGACTCTCGCCGGCTAAAAAGGGAACTGCGCCCTCGCCGAAAATCTTCGGCGCATAGTAGAGAAACACCTTGTCAACCTCACCTGAAGCCAGGGCTGCTCCATTCACCAC
>JBAVAA010000337.1:0-1648 GCA_049585515.1 Terriglobales bacterium
ATCCGTTCCGCTGGTATGGCGTTGTGGAAACTCCTGGTTTCTTTGCCACGATGGATGTCGACTCGCTGAACTTCAGTTCGATGTCTCCGCAAGTCGATCCTGAAGCCCAAATGCAGATTCACTACAAGCCCGAAGAAACGCCCGTTACTTTAGCGGCCAAGAAAAGCTACCTGGGACGTGTGTACCTGAGTTGGGCCCAATATCCGGCAACCGAAACCGAAATGCTGGATAACAAACCTGTCGGGAACTGGCGCGCGGCCTACGCGGTCCATTTCCGCGATCTCCGTTACGACTATCCAGGACGCAGCGGGCGCGTCACTCTGGGGGCTGTGGTACTTCTGACCCGCGATCTGCAAGTGGTGGAAGAACGCTTCGGAGCGGAAACGCGAGACTGAGTCCGCCGCTTCATTCTTTCTGGTACCTTGTCCGGGATTAATCAAGTTCGTCCTTCCCTTGACCGCCACCATGCGCTCGCGCAACAATCTTAGCTGGCCCTTCGAGAGGTGATTATGCTGGCTTATCTTTTTGTTATTTTTGCGGTTGCGGCGCGGATGCCGTTTATGCCGCATCCCTGGAATTTCACTCCGGTCGCGGCGGCCCTGCTCTATTTTGGAGCGCGTGGTTCACGCAGTCAGCTTTGGGTTCCGTTCGCGCTGCTGGCAATTTCTGACCTTGTTCTGAACAAATTTGTGTATGCCTATCCATTCAGGGCGGACCAACTTTTGATCTGGGCGTGGTATGCGGCGATTCTCTGGCTGGGGACACGATTGCACGAAAACTCCGGCTGGCTGCGCGTGGCCGGAGCGGCACTAGCTGGTTCCATCTCTTTCTTTGTGCTTAGCAATTTCGCTGTGTGGGCATTCGGTACGATGTATCCGAAGACGCTCGCAGGCCTGATGACTTGCTACGCGGCCGGCGTGCCATTCTTCCGGCACACTGTCGCAGGCGATATGCTCTTTGCCGCGATCATGTTCGGATTGCCTGCGGTAGCCGCAGCGCTGGGACGTTCCAGCAAGCGTCCTGGCACGGCAAACGCCGCGTAGGCAACCGACTCCTTGCCTCTCGACCGTGCTGCGCACGCCCACAATGCGATTTTCGCTTCTGCCATTTGGTTGCCTGTTCACCGCAGCGTTCATGGCGTGGATCCCCGTAGAAGCCAATGACGTCGGACAGCTCTTTAGCATAGCCATTTCCGCGGAGGCCCCCGAAAGCCAAACCGGTCCCGATCGTTACACCATCAAGGCCGGTGCCGATGTGTTCGTCAAGGTGCATTTGACCAACACCAGCAAGCGCAAACTTTCCTTGAATTACGACAAGGATTCCAGGACGAACGTGGATTTCTTCCACCGCTATGAAGTTCGCGACAGCACGGGAAATGCCGCGCAGAAGCGCACCATCCACCATCCAGAGATCGGATCGACGGGACACGGGTGGCCCGCTCGCGTTCTCAAACCCGGAGAAAGCATGGACATCACCGGCGATGACATCAGCCGCCTGTATGACCTTAGTCAGCCGGGCGAATACACGATTCATCTCTCCCGATCCATTTCCGGCGACAGAGACGGAGTGGTGAAGTCGAATACGATTACGGTAACGGTGACACGCTAGTCGAACCCCTGCGTGTTTTCCGATGGATCCGCCGCCACAC
>JBAVAA010000338.1:0-5048 GCA_049585515.1 Terriglobales bacterium
GGGCTGCGATCCCGAACAAAGTCGAACTGGGAACGGCGTTGGGTTCCTGGATGATGACTTTCCGCGCCATGGCAATGAGCGCCACTTCCAGGACAATGCGCACGGGAATGACGTCTTTCTTGAGGTGCGCTTTCAGCGTCTCGAGAAGCTCCACTCCGATCAGCACCAGCAGGAAGTATCCAAAAATATCGAGCAGCCCCTGCACGGGGATGAGAAAACGGGGTGGCTTCCAGATTTCTTCGCCGATCATCAGGCCCAGGTGCATGGTGGAGAGCACCACGATGACGACAAGCATGCCAGCGAGCGCCAAGACCGTAAACTTCTGGATTTTCCCGAATAGAATTTCCAGCACAATTTCCCCCGCGACAGTCTAAACACCTTTACCGAAACATCCAACTCCCGGTTCAAGGCCCCGGCGGGAACGCGGATGGGTATCCGGTTGAAAAATACAGGCGCTCCTGAAACTGGTGTGTCTTCGGTAATCTTTCTGGCCCTGAATTGGTTGTGTACCCTCAATAACAGGCGTAAATGTCTCCATGTCTTCTCCTAGTGATGTGCCGAATGTAGCCTCGACTGCTCCGCGAGCGGCGACGGGCGCCGCGCCGGCTCCTGCCGCTGCGCCATTCTCAACTCCGGCGCTGCTGGCGGCGATGCTGAAGACTTCGCCGAAGATCAGCGATCTCTTCTTCTCGCCCGGTAAACCACCGCTCGTGGAAATTTCCGGCAAACTGGCGGGCACCGGAGCGTCACGTCCCCTGACCACCGGCGATACGCAACGTATTGCATCCGATCTCATCGGCAATAACCAACATGCAATCGATAACCTGAAGCAACAGGGTTCTTGCGATGTGTCCTACAGTCTGGCGGGCACGAACCGGTTTCGCGTCAACGTCTTCATGCAGCGCGGATCCTACGCGATTGTGATGCGGGTGATTCCCAGCAACATCCCCGATTTCGCGACCCTGAATTTGCCGGATGAACTGGGGAAGATTGTTGGCCTGCTCAATGGAATCGTGTTGGTGACGGGCCCGACCGGCTCCGACAAATCCTCTACCCTGGCGGCGATTATTGACCTGATTAACAGAGAGCAGTTCTATCACGTGCTGACCATCGAGGATCCTATCGAGTTCCTGCACCCCCACAGAAACTGCATTGTGAACCAACGGGAGTTGCACAGCGACACACCGAGTTTTGCCCTCGCCTTACGGGCGGCGTTGCGCCAGGCTCCCAAGGTGATTCTGGTGGGAGAGATGCGCGACCGGGAAACCATCGAGATCGCGATGGAGGCGGCGGAAACCGGTCACCTCGTTCTTTCCACACTGCATACCATCGACGCCTCGAAGACGGTGGAAAGAATCGTGGGAGTCTTCCCCATGGCCGACCAGCACACGGTTCGCACGCGCCTGGCGAAGAGCTTCCGCTACATCATTTCCCAACGGCTCGTTCCCCGTAAGGATGGCGCTGGACGGAGAGCGGTGATTGAAATATTGAAGTCCACTCTGCGCACCCGTGACTACGTGGAAAAAGGCGAAGGGGAAGGCAAGACCTTGCTCGATGCGATGCGAGTCGGCGAACAGGATGGCATGCAGCATTTTGACGGCGAAATCGAGAGACTGATCCGCGATGGGACCATCGACCGCGAGGTAGGATTGGCCTACGCTACTAATCCTGGCAATCTTCAGCTGGACTTGGCTGATCTTGGGTCCGAATCGAAATCCGATCCGCTGTTGGAAATCGAGTAGCGCGCAGCAAAAGAGGTTCGATTAGGGTCCAACGGTCTAGCCTTTTCAATAACTTAGCACCGAACAATCCCTTATATCACCGCTCAACCCCGTTTTTGCGCCCTTCATTGCCTTCTGCGTGCGTAAACGTCACGGATTCAATAGCATCGAACTGACCAACTCCACGTGTCGAAACTTCCAGGTTTCTTCGTGGACAAGTCTTTTAGCACGGGTTCCGCTTGCGGACCGTGAGGACAGTTCTATCTTCGCAGTTCTTGACTCCCGAGTGGAGGAAAGCGAGAGCAGAGAATGCATAAGCCGATCAAATACGTTGAGAAGGCCGTGACCGTGGCAGCCACCGGCGTATGGGCGGTGTTTTCACGCCTGAACCGCCTTGCGCCGAATTCCGCCCCGATTCCCAAGTGGTCTGACAAGCCACTGCTTAAGTCCTGGGAAAAATCGAAGCCGCCGCTTGGCTGGCCGCGTTCTACCGATTCGCTTTGTCCCCGGTGCGTGCCCGAGATTCGGCAGCAGATTCTCGACGGCCACCTGCCGGTTGACGTTTTGATGAACGAAAAAGTTGGGGAGATCAAGGCCCAGATCGTGGAGCGTGACGGCAAGATCTGGATGGTCAAGGATTGCCCGAAGCACGGACACTTCGAAGACCTGATGTCGATTGATACGGAATTCTCGCAGCATCTCGAAGAAGTTTTTCCCGGCCGCGATATCCGCGCGCATAACGACGAGAAGCTGCATCACCACGGAACGTCTACCGTGAAGTATGGCCGCGGCGCCGTGCTTACCGTCGATCTGACGAACCGGTGTAATATGATGTGCGATCCGTGCTTTATGGACGCCAACCAGGTTGGGTACGTCCACGAGCTTACCTGGGAAGAAATCAAGACGGTGCTGGACAACGCGATTACGGTGAAGCCGAAGCGGCAGATGTCGGTGCAGTTCTCTGGTGGCGAACCGACGCTCTCCCCTTACTTCCTGGACGCGGTTCGCTACGCGCGCAAGGTTGGATACAACAGTGTACAAGCCGCTACCAACGGAATCGAATTTGCGAAGAGTTTTGAGTTCTGCCAGCAGGCGGTCGAAGCCGGTATGCGTTATGCCTATCTGCAGTTTGACGGAATCGGCAACGCCGCCAACGATCACCGCGCTGTCGGAAACCTGTTCGACGTGAAGTTGAAGGCGATCGACAACCTGCATCGCGCGGGCTGCGAGATTGTGCCGGTGGTCACGATCATCAACGGCATTAACAACGAGCAGGTGGGAAGGATCATCCAATTCGCGTTGGACAATCCAAAGAAGATCGGCTTCCTCAGCTTCCAACCAGTTTCGTTTACGGGACGCGATGAGGCCATCACTGACGATCGCCGCCAGGCGCAGCGGTACACGCTGGCGCACCTCGCCCACGATGTAAAGAACCAGACCGGCTTCGGTGAGCCCAAGCGCGACTGGTTTCCGATTAGTTTCATGAGTACGTTCTCTGACTGGGCCGATGTGCTGCACTCCCAGGATGCCAATAACGACTGGGGCCAGCTTTCTTGCGGATGCCATCCCAATTGCGGCACGGGCATGGCGATGATGATCGACAAGGAAACCAAGGAAGCGGTGCCGGTAACGGCTTTCCTGAAAGGCGATCAGCTCGCGAAGGATATTGCCAAGGTGAACGACGCGGCTCGCAGCAAATTCTGGACTGCTTTTGGAATGGCGCTTTGTTTGATGAAGAACTACGATCCGTTCCAGTCCCCGACTCACTTCAAGATGGTCGATCTGCTCAAGAAATTTGATAAGAACTTCAATGCCACCGGCAAGAACTACGGCAAGGTGGGTCCGGACCGGACGATCGACGACGTGATGAAGCGGCGTCAGGATCGCTGGAATTTCCTGTTTATTGCCGGGATGTGGTTCCAGGATTTGTTCAATTACGACTTCCGGCGGACCGAGCAATGCATCATTCCTTATGCTACGCAGGAAGGCGAAATCAGCTTCTGCGCTTACAACACGGGCGTGGGCTGGCGCAACATCATCGAGAAGATGCACATGACGTCGACCCTGACCAAGTGGTACGAGGAGCACGGACGGCATGAGATCTTTGCGGGCGGTAAAAAAGTAAACATGGAAGACAAGGAGCACGCGCTCTATCTTCGCGAAGAGATTGTGACTCACGAAGTGCAGCACGATCTCGATAAATTGGGCATTGCCAAGACGGCGCGGGAAGAAAAGGCGCGGGCTCGCGATGAGAAGGCCAAGAACAATAAAGTGAAGAATGACGCGGCTTACGACGCACGAATGGCGCAGCTTTATCGGGAGGTTGTCCTGAAGGAGAAACCGGCGACGTCGAATGAAGGCGGGTTTATTCCGCTGGGCGCACTTACGGCGGCGATTGCTCCGGCAAATGGGAATGGTTCCGCGATAAAGAATGAAGAAGTTGGCGAGCCGGTGGCGGGAGACTAAAGGCGTCAGTTTTTCAAGGTTCAGGATTTTGATTTTAACGGTGGGCCGCTCGATTCGAGCGGCCTTTTGTTTTGGCGGCGATTGTTAAGGGACTCTTAATTTTGCATTCGATACCAAAGATAACTTCCGCGCGGAGTTGGAAAATGATAGTTTTTTGCTGCGGAGCCCACGCTTATGCAGGCTAACGAATACGATCTGGTAGTTATTGGAAGCGGTCCAGCCGGTCAAAAGGGCGCGATTTGCGCGGCGAAGATGCGCAAGAAAGTCGCGATTATCGATCGGCGGCTCACCATGGGCGGGGTGTGCGTTCATACGGGAACGATTCCCAGCAAGGTCATGCGGGAGGCTGTGCTGTACCTGAGCGGCCTGCGGCAGCGCTCGTTCTACGGACGCGGATACGTTCTCAAGGACCGGATCATGATGTCGGACCTGGTACTGCGCGCTAACGCTGTGATGACGCGGGAAGTGGACGTGATCAAGGCGCAACTGCGCCGGAATTATGTGACCGCGCTCGATGGTGACGCTCATTTTGTCGACGAACGGACGATTGACATTGTGAACGAAGAAGGAGTGCAGCAGGTGCGGGCAGAACATATCCTGATTTCCTGTGGCACTCGGCCGGCACACATTGACGGAATTCCGGTGGATGGCAGGCGCATTTTCGATTCTGACCAGGTGCACTGTCTGGAGGAAATACCTCGCGAGCTGATTGTGGTGGGCGCGGGGATTATTGGACTGGAATATGCTTCGATGTTCGCGGCTCTCGGGGTGAAGGTGACGCTTCTGGACCAGCGTCCGACGCTGCTGGATTTTGTGGATCGAGAAATTATCGAAAGCCTGTGCTTTCAGTTGCGGCAACTG
>JBAVAA010000339.1:0-3056 GCA_049585515.1 Terriglobales bacterium
GGAGTCATCATGTAGGGAAAGATGACCACGTCGCGAATGGGCATCATCGGCAGTTTCTTGCTCTCGAATTTTTCTTTAGGGTTCGACAACGCGTTCTCCCGTCTCTGGTCTTCTTTGCCCTAACAGCGATGAAAACCCAGCGCCTAAAGGCGCATTCATAAGGGCGTATTTGCGGTACGCCTGAAGGCATACCCTGATACGAATCTTCCTTATGCTATCCCTATGCCATCTCTTTTTTGTCTTACTTATCTGTAATCCTTTAATCCTTTAATCCTTATCTTAATCTTACTGTTTAGCTGGCCGCTTTTTCGATCATGGCCAGCGAGACGTTGCGCTTTTCCACCATCTCGCGGGTCACCTCGAATTCTTTTACTTTCTTCTGGCTGGGCAGACTATACATCAGTTCCAGCATGAGCTCTTCGAGAATCATGCGCAAGCCGCGGGCGCCAACTTTACGAGCCATGGCCTGGCGCGCAATGGCTCGGTTGGCGTCCTCGCTGAACTTCAGGCGGACGTTTTCAAACTCGAAGAGCCGTTGGTATTGTTTCACAATCGCGTTCTTTGGGCGCGTCAGAATTTCGACCAGCGCGTTTTCGTCGAGTTGCTGCAGGACGCCCATTACGGGCAGGCGCCCGACGAACTCGGGGATGAGGCCGAACTTGATCAGATCTTCGGGCTGCGCTTCGGAAACGAGCTCAAAGTTACGCTTCGAGATCATGCCCGCTTCGGTTTCCTCGTCTTCTCCGACGCGGAAGCCGAGAGCCTTCTTGCCGATGCGCCGCCCGATAATTTTTTCGAGGCCGACGAATGCGCCGCCGCAAATGAAGAGGATGTTGGTGGTATCGACGGGCGTAAATTCCTGGTGCGGATGCTTGCGTCCGCCCTGCGGGGGGACGTTCGCGATCGTGCCTTCCAGAATCTTGAGCAGGGCCTGTTGCACACCTTCGCCGGAGACGTCGCGGGTGATGGACGGATTTTCGTCCTTGCGGCCGATCTTGTCGATTTCGTCGATGTAGATGATGCCGGTCTGGGTGCGGCTTACGTCGCCTTCGGCAGCCTGCAAAAGTTTCAGGATGATGTTTTCTACGTCCTCGCCGACGTAGCCGGCCTCGGTCAGCGTGGTTGCGTCCACGATCGCGAAGGGGACATCGAGCATGCGGGCGAGAGTTTGCGCCAGCAGGGTTTTGCCGGTTCCGGTGGGCCCGATGAGCAGAATGTTCGATTTGGTTAACTCCACGCCATCGCCGCTGCGCTGGCGATTCATGTAAATCCGTTTGTAGTGGTTATAGACGGCGACCGCGAGTTTCTTCTTGGTCTGCTCCTGTCCGATGACGTACTCGTCGAGGAAGATTTTGACTTCCTGCGGCTTGGGCAGTTGGTTAGGGACGGCAGCCGAAGGAGTGGCGGTGCGGTCGTCCTCGAGGATCGAGTTGCAGACCGCTACGCATTCGTCGCAAATGTATGCCCGGGGATAGTCACTCGGCGATGAGATCAGTTTTGCTACTGCGTCCTGTGATTTGTGGCAGAACGAACAGCGCAACATCTCATCCGAACCCGATCTGGTTTTCACTGCCGTACTCCTTTTCTACCTACCTCAACCGCCGCCCTGGGTCTGATGTTTTCTCCACCCTTACGCCTTCCCCACCCTAACGTCGCACAAACCGCGACGTTACAATGGGGCGCCCGCCGCGTCTCTACACGAATTGGCGATCATATCCTCTATCGGGTCTTATAGATGATATCGTCGATGATTCCGTATTCTTTTGCCTGCTGCGAATTCATGATGAAGTCGCGTTCCACGTCCTTCTCCACTTTATCCAGCTTCTGGCCGCTGTGCTTGGCCAGTAACTGATTAGTAATCTCCCGCATGCGCAGAATTTCACGGGCATGAATGTCGATGTCGGTCGCCTGCCCCGACAGCCCGCCCATGGAGGGCTGGTGGATGAGGATGCGCGAATTAGGCAACGCCAGCCGCTTCTTCGCCTGGCCAGCCGAAAGCAGCAATGCCGCCATGGATGCGGCCTGGCCAATACAGATCGTGGTCACGTCGTTCTTTACATATTGCATGGTGTCGTAGATCGCCATGCCGGCCGTGATCGATCCGCCCGGCGAGTTGATGTAGAGCTGAATGTCTTTTTCCGGATCTTCCTGGGCCAGGAATAACATCTGAGCGATCACCAGGTTGGCGATGTTGTCATCAATCGGCGTGCCAATAAAGATGATGTTGTCGCGGAGCAGGCGGGAATAAATATCGTAGGCCCGTTCACCCCGTCCGGTTGACTCGATCACCATCGGTACGAGCATCATTTGCGCATCATTGGAACGCGTATTCACATTAACCCTTTCCACACTCCGGCCCTGAAGTCGGTCTAGCGGCTCAGGGGAGGATCGAAATGGTCCGCGTCATTACTATCCATTACGCGGATTGGCGATACAGAAATTCGAGGGCCTTGTCGTTGCGGATTCTGGTTCGCATCCTATCGAGGCTCCCATCCCGTGTCAAACGAGCACGCACTGCTTCCGATGTCTGTTTTGATTGTCTGGCCAGCGCTTCCAGTTCCCGATTCAACTCCTCGTCGCTGACCTGCACGTTTTCTTCCTCCGCCACTCTTTCGAGCAGCAGCGCAGCCTTTACATCGTGGATCGCCTGCTCGCGTTGCCCCGCGCGCAGCCGGTTCAGATCCATTTTCTTCATCTGCTCGGCGGTCAAGCCTTGCGCTGCCAACGCGCGCAGTCCGCGTTCCAGCCGGATGTCGATCTGCTGTTCGATGAGCGAATCGGGAACCTCGAAATCGTTGCGCTGAATCAGTTCGCCGACCAGTTTGTCTTTGGCTTCGTGTTCGGCCTGGTGCTTGCGCTCGGATTCCATTTGTTCGCGGATCGTTTTGCGGACATCGTCCACGGTCTGGAATTCGCCGAGTTTTTTTGCGAACTCGTCGTTCAACTCGGGAAGGCTCTTCTGTTTGATCGCCTGCACCTTCACCACATACGTGAAGGTCTTTCCCGCCAGGCGCTTGTCCTGGGTATCGTCCGGATAGTTCACGTCGAAGGTACGC
>JBAVAA010000340.1:0-2644 GCA_049585515.1 Terriglobales bacterium
GCTCTAGCCGCGGATGGCGACCGCGCCGGTGCCGCCCGCGAACTGCGCGCCGCGCTCGAACGATCGAACGATCGATCCAACGACCGCTCCAGCGACGCCGAAGCAAAAATGCTGCTCGATTCCATCATGCCTCCAACCCCATCCGGCAACGGCAATGTCGTGCCGAGCGCCGCCATCTCGAAGATCCCCACCGAGCGTATCAAACGCAACTACGAGGAAGACGCTTTCCGCCAGATGACGATGCAGATGGGCAGTTGGGCGGAAGAACGTTTCGCCCGCTCCGATGCCCACGCCCACGCGCGCTACCACGTCGAACTCGGTAAAGAACTCCTGGCCCACGGATTCTCGACCGAAGCCGAAGCTGAATTCCATCACGCCGCCGAACTCGATCCCGCGAGCACCGCCCCGTTCACCGCTCTAGCCGAAGATTACGACGCTCAAGGCGACGCTCGCGATGCCCGCGCCCAGGCCGAGGCCGCGCTCCGCATTCGCGAATCCGCCGAGGCCTACCTGATTCTGGCGCGCCTCGATTTGCGCGAAAATAGAATGGAAGCGGCCGCCCAGAACATCAATCGCGCGCTGCAACTCGAACCCGGCAATTCCGCCGGCCAGGACTTAAAGCGCATCCTAGCAGCCAAGCTCGCGGAGAAAGCGCAGCCGCTGCAACAGCAATGAGTCGCCTTTGCTTTGAAAGGGCGCGGCTTCAGCCGCGCCGTGAAAACCACAAAATTGGTGGCGGCTTTAGCCGCCGCAGGCAGTCCGCGGTTAGCTGTCTCGCGGCGGTTTTTCTTTTCTCACTCCTGGCTACCTCCTGCACCGCCGAAATCCTGAAAATCGTAGTCGACGACGCCATCCAACCCGTCACCGCCGAATACATCGCCCGCGCCCTTGCCCTCGCCGCCACAAACCACGCCCAGGCCGTCCTGATCGAACTCAACACCCCCGGCGGACTAGTCGAATCCACCCGCGACATCATCGACAAAATCGCAGCCTCGCCCGTGCCCGTCATCGTCTACGTAACTCCAGCCGGAGCCCGCGCCGGCTCGGCCGGAATCTTCATCCTCGAAGCCGCCGACATCGCCGCCATGGCCCCCGGAACCAACGCCGGCGCCGCCCATCCCGTGACCCTGATCGGCAAGCCCGACGACACCATGATGAAGAAAATCGAGAATGACGCCGCAGCTCTCATGCGCTCCGTAGCCGCCAGGCGCGGCCGCAACGTCGAACTCGCCGAAAGCGCCGTGCGCGAATCGAAATCCTTCACCGAACAGGAAGCGCTGGACAAAAAGCTGATCGATTACGTTGCCCCCAACGAACAGGATCTGTTTCGTCAGATCAGCGGCAAAACTTTCAAACGCTTCGACGGAACCCCCGTAACCCTGGACCTGACCGGCCAGAAAGTAATCGTCTACCAGATGTCCCTGAAAGAGCGGATCCTCTCCTACATCATGGATCCCAACATCACCCTGATCATCCTGCTTATCGGCGCGCTATGCCTGTACGTAGAATTCAACCACCCCGGCGCGGTCGTCCCCGGCACCATCGGAGTGATCTTCATCGTGCTGGCAGCCTTCGCCATGCACCTGCTCCCAATCCGCTACGCCGCCCTGGCAATGATTCTCGTAGCTTTCGCCTTGTTCGTTGCCGAAGCCAAATTCCCAAGTCACGGCATCCTGACCACCGGCGGCATCGTGCTATTAACCCTGGGCGGATTGCTCCTGGTCGACGCTCCCATCCCCGAAATGCGCGTGCATCTCCTCACCGCGCTAGCCGTAAGCATCCCCTTCGGAATCATCACCGCCTTCCTCATGAACATCGCCGTCCGCGCCCGCCGCAACAAAATCGTAACCGGCAAACAAGGCCTGATCGGCGAAATCGGAATCGCCGAATCCCCGCTGTCGCCCGCCGGAAAAGTCTTCGTCCACGGCGAGCTCTGGGACGCCATCTCCACCGCCCCCGTCTCCGCCGGAGAACAAGTAGTAGTGCGCCAAATCGATGGACTAACCCTGAAAGTCGATCCCGCAGCCGCAACAAAAGCGGCAATAATTTATTAAAGCGGGTGCCCCACTCATTCGCGTTTTGTGCGAATGAGTGGGCGCCGCGTATCCCTCCCGTCAACAAAGGGTGAGAACCGGATACGGGACGGCAGGCCAGCCATGACACAAAGCGACGACCGTCCGGGCAAATCCAATTCGTCGCCTCATAAAAACACATTGTCCTCCGCGATAATAAGTGTTAACCCTTCCACGGGAGAAAACCCATGTGCTTTTCAGCTACAGCGAACTTTGTAGGCAGTGGAGTTCTGGGCGCGGTCGGTGTAGTCACCCTGACGCACGTAAAGCACCGCCGCGAATTTCTTTTCGCGGCACTGCCCACGCTCTTCGCCATTCATCAATTCATAGAAGGATTCGTCTGGCTGGGACTCGACGGAATTCTCACGCCCGCCGTGGCGCACGACATGGGCGCGGCTTTCATGCTGTATGCGCAGGGTCTCTTGCCGTTTCTGCTGCCACTAAGCGTGTGGCTGTTCGAGCCGGACAAGAAAAGCCGCCAACACATGCTGCCATTCGTCATGCTCGGCGGAGCAACCACCCTCTACATCTTATGGGCATTGACCGCGTACCCCTTGCAGCTGTTCGTCAAG
>JBAVAA010000341.1:0-4595 GCA_049585515.1 Terriglobales bacterium
GGCCGAGCGTATCGATCGCCTGCCGCCCGATCGCCGCATGACGATCATGCAGCAGCAGCTCTCAATCACCAGGATAATCTCCTACACAGTTCCTTTAATTGCGCTCTTCCTGTATGCGGTGTTCGCCGGGGTTTTGTTCGCCACACTCAAATTCGGCGCGAGCGCTCAGGTGAAATACAAGGCCCTGTTTGCTTTGATTGTCTATACCCGGCTGCCCATGCTGTTTACAGCGCTGCTCGGGATGCTATCGCTGGCGGCGGGAGTCAGTGGCGATTCGTTTAATATTGAGAACCCAGTGGCCACTAACCTTGGATATTTTATTGGCCCTGACGGCTCTCCTGTGCTGCGCGCACTACTTTCCCCCTTCGATGTCTTCACGATCTGGGCATTGGTCTTGACCGCCATCGGGATTACCTGCATCAGTAACGTCAAACGAGGAACCGCATTCGCCGTCGTGTTTGGCTGGTTCGCGGTGGTGGTGTTGGGTAGAGTTGCGCTTGCGCTGGCTACTTCCTGAGGGGTCTCAAAAGAGACACCGCTTCAAGGATCGTCCCGGATTAAGCCGCAAATTCGTCTATTCAGTCATGGTGACAGAAGCGACCTTAGCCGCGCGCAGTTGCTGGTTGAGTTGCGCCAACTGTGTTTGCTGGAATTGGACCCACGCGGCGATGCGGGCTTTTGCCAGTGGGCTTGACTCCTTGTAAACTGCGATTGCCTGCGCAGGCACCGCACGATCTCCGCTTTCGACCACGCGCAGAGCGGACGCCAGGCCTGCGAACGCATCTTGCAACCCGGTGTCCTCGGTTGCGTGTTCCTTATTCCTGAGAATCTTCGCTATATCGGTTCGGGCCTTTGTAAGCGCCGATTTTAGTTGCGCGTTTTGTGCTTCTGATTTCGCTTGCCCGAGCTTCTGTTGAATATCCTCAAGCTGTTTCTGAACCGATGAGATCTCCGATAGTACTCGCCGCGCTTCTCTGGCTTCGCCAAAAATTTGTTTCCCCAGCTCAAATTGCTGTGTGAGTACGTCGAGAGTCGCGGGCGAGCGCGGATCCATAGTGACTGTTAGCGGTTGAGTGTGCACTTTACCGTCAACCGTCAACCGGACTTGATAGACTCCCGGCACGACCTTCGGCCCGGCGGGATTGTGGGACTCCGCCTCCTCATCGGCAGCCGGACCACCGGAACTGCCCCACGTAAGATTCCAGACGAAGCGGTGCATGCCCGCAGTTTTCTCAAGAAGTTCCGGCTTGGGAAACCAGCGCTCGGCCACGGGCAGCGGCTGGTGCTTCCAGGTCTCCGGACCTTGTGACTGCACTCCGGAAGAACGGACCTCCGAAGAAAATTGCCGGACGAGATTCCCTTGCGCATCGACAATTTCCAGATGGACGATGCTTGCCGGGGACGGCAGGAAATAATCCACCATCGCGCCGCTGGGCGGATTCTCCGCCGTGGGCTCTTCGGGCGGAAGCGGAGTCCCGATAAAAGAGTCGTTATCTACGCGAATCGCCGTGGCCGGACGGTAAAGCCACGGACTGCTCTCTTTTATAGCGCCCAGCATCTGCGCCTGGCGCAGCGGCGTGATGTTATCGAGAATCCAGAAAGAACGGCCGAACGTGGCAATCACCAGGTCATCGCCATGGATCGTAAGATCGCGAACTCCTGAGACCGGCAAGTTCAACTGCAGAGATTGCCAATGATCTCCGTCATCGAACGATGCATAAACTCCAAATTCAGTTCCGGCGAAGAGAAGGCCCTTTGTCTGCGGATCTTCGCGAATCGCGCGCAAAAATGAAGGAGCGGTCATGCCGTTCGTGACCAGTTGCCACGTGGCGCCGTAATCGCGCGTCCGATAAACGTAAGGCGTCTGATCGTCGAGCCGGCTGCGATCGACCGCCGCATAGGCGACCGCGGGATCGAAGCGCGAAGCTTCGATCATCGAAATCTTGCTCCAGGAACTCAGCTCCGGCGGAGTGACGTCTTTCCAGTTCTTTCCGCCATCCCGGGTGATGTGGATCAACCCCGTGTCGCTTCCCGCCCAAATCAGATCGCGATTAAGGGGCGATGGCGCGATCGCGAACACGACGCCGTATCCAAAACGCTTGGCGTCCTCAAGAGTTGGCGTACCGCGGTCGTCCTCGCCATGCGCGCTAGTCGCTCCCGTAAGATCGGGACTGATCGTCTCCCAGTGCAGTCCGCCATCGATCGTCTTCATAACATATTGCGTGCCGAGATAAAGCGTAGTTGAATCAACCGGCGAAAGAACCAGCGCCGGAGTCCAGGGATCGCGATATTTGCGCTCATGGACCTCCGTATCCCACGCGATGGCGGGCCATGGAGCAATATTCTGGCTAAAGCCAGTCCGTTTGTCGAAGCGGTCAACAGCGCCATAAGTCCCGCTGAGATAAACAATATTGGAGTCGTGCGGATCGACAACCATATATCCGCTTTCGCTGCCGCCGGGAAGAAACCAGTCGCGCGCGGTGATTTGGTCATGATCGGTACGGCTTAGAACCGCCGCACTGCCGCTATCCTGCTGGGTCCCATACACGGCATACGGAAACTCATTGTCGGTAGTCACGTGATAGAACTGCGCCGTCGGCTGGTTGTACCAACTGCTCCATGTCCGGCCGCGATTTAGGCTGATGGTAGTTCCCTGGTCTGTTCCAAGAACCATATTGGCAGAATTCTTGGGATCGATCCAAAGCTGGTGATAGTCGTCGCCGCCAGGAGCGCCTCGGACGACTGAAATGCTCTTCCCGCCATCCTCGGTCCGATAAAGAGCGACGTTCGGCATATAAACGACATCAGGATTCCGCGGATCGATGGTGAGGCGATTGAAATACCATGCGCGGCTCGTAAGACGGGAATCGGAGTTCGCAAGCGCCCAGTGATCCCCTCCATCGTCGGAGCGATAGAGGCCGGATTTTTTCGGCTGAGTGTCGGTCTCCGCGGCCTTCATCTCGCTCTGGAGAACGATGAGCGCATAAACGTGCTTGCCATCGGGCGCAACGTCGACGCCAACACGTCCCCAATCGCCCTCCGGCAGCCCGTTCCCTCCTAGACGAGACCAGGTTTTTCCGCCATCCGGAGACCGGTAGAGGCCGCTGCCCGGTCTTTCAATCGGAGGATAAGCGCTCCACGGCGCACGCCGCATATGCCACGCTCCCGCAAACAAGACCTGCGGAGCATCGGAACACATCGCCAGATCCGATACGCCGATCTCCGGCCCCGGATCGAAAACCTGCGTCCAATGCCCGCCTCCATCGACTGATTTAAAAACCCCGCGCTGCGGGTAGGTAGACTTATCGGAATCGGAAGCGCTAAGACCGTAAGCGTGTCCCAAAGCCCCAACGTAAACGAGGTTCGGATTCTGCGGGTCGATCACGATCCGGCTGATCTGACGCGTGTTTTCCAAACCAACGTGATTCCAAGTTGCGCCGGCGTCGGTGGATTTATAAACGCCGTTGCCGGAAGAAAGATCCTCTCGAATATCCGACTCGCCGGTTCCGGCATAAATGATTTTAGGATCGGAAGGAGCGATGGCCAGGGCGCCGATCGAACCTACTGACTGGCTGTCGAAAATTGGCGTCCAAACAATCCCGGCATCCGTCGTCTTCCAGATTCCTCCATTGACCGAACCAAAATAAAATGTTGTCGAGTCGCCCGGCACGCCCGCCACCGCTACCGCACGACCTCCGCGGAAGGGGCCAATCAAACGCCATTTGAGCCCATTCACCGGTTCGAGCGGAACCGGCTGTGCAATTGTTGCGATAGTTTGCAGCAGAAAAGTCAGCAGGAGAAAAGTACACGTGAAGATATGACGCGCTAAACGCGATCTGAATTTGTGCAAGTGTCAGGCCCCTCGTTCTGGATACTCGGTTTAGTTGACCTATTATGCCCGAGTCTCGACCGCGCATCTATCCCTAATCATCCATCCAGAATCGTTCGATCCGGCAGCCAACATTTGCATCCATGATTGGGCAAACCCATCATTTGCGGCGCATGCCACCGTCGATGTCTAATGGCGCATGCATTGGAGCGATGCTGGTCTTCTTCTTCTGATTCTGCTGGCGATGGTCTCGTTGTTGCTCCTGCTTCTTCATCGCACTCGGCTTGGTTCACTTCTCCGCGAACATATCGCCGACCGTCCGCGGCGACGGCTGTTTATGGCATCCGTCAGCTTCTTTTTGACCTTCGCCATTGTGCGAGGAATGGTTTATTGCATCCGCCACCAGATTCCGCCTTTTCACTACATCGTGCTGGGGGGCCGCCATATTCACCATCTCGTGCCTGGAATTTTAATTCTGCTGGCCGTCGGTTATGGCTGGCTGTGTGAATTTGGCAACGGCAGCGATTCGTCATCGATTTTCGCCAGCGGACTAATGTCCGTTCTTTACGGAGTGGGCGCCGCGCTGACCCTCGATGAGTTCGCCCTCTGGCTCAATCTCAGGGACGTTTACTTCGTTCGCGAAGGCCGCTCCAGCATCGACGCCGTCGTTTTGTTCGGATCGCTGCTCGCCATCGGGGGATGGGGCGCGCCTTTATTCGCCGCCCTGGCAAAACGCAAGCCGAGGCAGACTCGCTAGCTTCTCAGT
>JBAVAA010000342.1:0-2381 GCA_049585515.1 Terriglobales bacterium
CATTCCATGGATCCGACCGCGAAAGTTGGGATTGGCCGCACCGGTGTTAAGGTGACTCGTCTCGGATTTGGCTGCGTTCCGCTTGGCGGCTTATACAAAGACGTAGCGGAGGATGAAGCTAGCGCCACAGTGCGCCGAGCGCTCGACCTGGGCATCAATTATTTCGACACGGCTCCCATTTACGGCTTCGGAAAAGCCGAGACCCGTCTCGGCAAAGAGTTAGCCCACCAAAATCGCCCAGCCTTCGTCGTAGCCACGAAGGTTGGGTACACTCTGGTGCCTGACAGCGGGAAGGGCGACGAAAAAGTATTTCATCGCTTCGATAACGTGCCTCCGCTGCGCCCGATCTTCGATTACAGCTACGACGGCATAATGAAGACCTTCGATGGTAGCCTCCAGCGCCTGAACCTCTCCTATGTGGACATCCTGAACATTCACGACCCCGACAGCCATTGGCAGGAGGCCATTGAAGTTGCCTACCCGGCGCTGCACAGACTTCGCAGCGAGGGTGTGGTCCGCGCCATCGGAGTTGGCATGAACCAGGCCGAGATGCTTGCCCGGTTCGCGCGCGAAGGCGATTTCGACTGTCTGCTTGTGGCTGGCCGGTATACGCTCATCGATCACACTGCCTTGGGCGACCTGTTGCCCGTTTGCGAGAAAAAGGGCATCAGTGTGATCGTAGGCGGCCCTTTCAACAGCGGAATCCTCGCAACCGGGGCGCGGCCCGGAGCAACTTACAATTATGTCGACGCAACGCCGGCTGTGCTGGAAAGAGTGGCAGCGATCGAGGTTGTGTGCGAGCATCATCACGTTCCGCTTCCGGCGGCAGCCCTGCAGTTTCCCATGGCGCATCCCGCGGTGGCGGCAATCATTCCGGGTGCACGCTCCGTGGCTGAGGTCGAGCAGAATGCGAAAATGTACAGGTTCTCAATCCCCCATGACTTTTGGCAGGAGTTACGGCACCTGAACCTGCTCCCACAGGACGCACCGGTGCCGTCGTCAGACCGATCGAAAGACTGAGTGAGGCAATTCAGACGGTCGGGTGGGACGGTTCCAATCGGTAGAAGGATACCGCATTGCCGCCAAATACCGCGTCGACGGCGACGGTGCCCAGCCTACCCATGACAACGTCCTTGGATGCAGCCAAGACCTCTTCATAGCTGGCGGCGAGCAGGCATACTGGCCAATCGCTGCCGAACATCACGCGTTCGCCCCCGAAATGTTCCATCACATGATCCGCGTAAGGACGCAGTTGCTCCCGACTCCAGTTGCTCGGGTCCGCTTCTGTCATCATGCCGGAGAGTTTGCAGTAAACGTTCGGCCGTAGTGCGACCTCGCGCACCAGATCCTTCCAGGGTTGCATTTTGCGCGCTTTGATTTCGGGCTTTGACAAATGATCAATCACTGCACGAAGGCGGGGAATCCTATCCAGCACCTGGACTACATAAGGAAGGTGACGCGGGAACGTTAAAAACTCGAAAGCCAAACCCGACTCGGCAATCCGCGACAGCGACTCCAGGACCAGCGGCCGCAGAATCCAATTGTCTTCGGGCAGGCTTTCCAGCATTGGACGGACCGCAACAAAGCTCCGCTTTCGACGGTATCTTTCCAGCTGACTGGGAAAATCCGAAGATTCCAGGTTCAGCCAGCCCACGACGCCGCGTATAAAAGAGGAGGTTTCCGCGAGCTGCAGCAAGAAGTCTGTTTCCGCAGTAGTCGGGGACGTCTGCACGACCACGCTTGCGTCGATACCATGTGCCTTTAAGATTGGTTCGAAGTCCCGAGGCATATAATCTCGCGACAGCACAGCTTCTGGACGGGAAAACCAGCCCTTGCTCCATTGCCAAAAATGTTGGTGAGCGTCTACGTGCACAGCGGTCACAGCTCTCTCGAAATGTGCCTTCGTTGCCTTATTGTGCCTCTCGGAGGAAAAACGTACTTCCTTGACCGGACCCAGGAGGCACACTGGCGACACACATCGCCCACGTAACTGGTTGCTGTCTAGAATGTAGCATGCAGCTCCGGCCGATCGGCCGTCAGCCTCCCACGGCTGAAGCTTCGAAGGGGAGTTTCAGCGACGCGCTCGAATCCACCCGGACACTGATACCAGTGATACCGTTTTTATGGGAGACGCAGCCAATAGCGGAAACTATAGAAACTGTACCGGAAGTTCGGATTCCCTTGTAACTCACTAAAACACACGGTATTATGGCAGAGGTGTAGTGTTCATCGTGACTTGCAGGTAATGGCGGTAATAGAATCCCTCCCTCTCCGCCAGACCTTAATTATCTTGTACTTGTAAGCCGGTGATACCTATACTGATTCCATAATCAGCGAGGTAGTCACCTATGAATCCCGAAGTCAATCTTAGCGGCCCGTTC
>JBAVAA010000343.1:0-14344 GCA_049585515.1 Terriglobales bacterium
TCGTGTGCCTTGTTTAGAGGCCGATTTTTCGGCACGCCTGAAGGCGTGCCCTGATACGAAACGTTGTGTGGCCGCTATGCGAACAACGACTCCACAAAATCCTTCGCGTCAAATGGCAACAAGTCCCCAGCCTTTTCACCCACGCCTACATATCTCACGGGCAACCCCAACTCCCGCGAAATGGCTACGACTACGCCGCCTTTGGCTGTGCCATCGAGCTTGGTCAGTACGATGCCTGTAACTCCGGAGGATTGCGTAAACTGCCGCGCCTGCTGCAATCCATTCTGGCCGGTGGTGGCATCCATTACCAGCAAAGTCTCGTGCGGAGCGCCGGGCACGATGCGTTGCGCGGTGCGCTTCATCTTTTCCAGTTCGAGCATCAGGTTCTGCTTGGTGTGCAGACGGCCGGCGGTGTCGACGATCACGTAATCGGTCTTGCGCGCGGTGGCCGACTGTAGCGCGTCGAACAACACGGCAGAGGGATCGCCCCCGGCTTTGGTTTTGATCACTTCGGTCCCTGTACGTTGCCCCCAAATTTCGAGCTGCTCAATAGCCGCCGCGCGAAACGTGTCGGCTGCGCATAGCAACACGGTCTTGCCCTGAGCGCGAAACACCTGCGCCAATTTTCCTATGGTTGTCGTCTTACCTGTGCCGTTTACGCCCACCACGACGATCACCTCGGGCGTGCCGTCCACTTTCGCGACCGGTTGCGCAGTGGTCGAGGTCAAGATCGCCAGCAATTCCTCTTTCAGCAGCCGTTTGAGTTCATTCACATCTTTGATCTGCTTGCGATCGGCTTTGTCGCGCAGTTTCTCCAGAACCTCATGGGTGGTCGTGATGCCGAGGTCGGCGCCAATCAGAGTGGCTTCGAGGTCGTCCAACGTGGAGCGGTCGATCTCCTTGCCGATGGAGACGACGTCGTCGATGCGCTCGGCCAGGTTCTCGCGGGTGCGCGAGACGGCCTCCTTCATGCGCTCAATGAAACTGGGCTTCTGTTCTTCGTCCAGACTGCCAAAAAGAGTTTGAATCATCCGATAACGATTATAGGAGAATCGGACGGCACGCGAATTTGTAATTTGTGATTTGCAATTGTGAATTGAAGAACTCAACTGGCCGTTGGCAGAAATCACAAGTTACAAGTTGCCAATTACAGATTGCCTCAGGTTCGAGTGGTTTCGACTACGAGGTGATCGTCTGGTGGAACTGGGACTGGTGATTCCACCGGCATCTTCTGGGTCAGCGATTTTTGAATATGAATCTCTCCGCGGCTAAACACCGCGGCGAGTGCGGTCACGGCCATGGGGTCGAGGCGCTGTCCCGAGAGATTCTGGATGATGCGCATAGCTTCCACCGGATCGAATGCCTGCTGGTAGGGACGATTCGTGGTGAGAGCGTCAAAAGTGTCGGCGACCGCAATGACGCGCGCCAGCAGCGGGATCTCGTCGCCCTTCAGGCCATACGGATATCCGCGGCCGTTCAGCGCTTCGTGATGCAATTCGATTCCGGGCAGCATCTCGCGCAGCTGCGGAACGGGACGCAGAATATTCGCTCCCTTGGTAGTGTGGGTCTTCATGATCTCGAACTCTTCGGGAGTGAGCGTGCCCGGTTTTTTCAGGATGCGGTCTTCGATGCCGATTTTGCCAACATCGTGCAGCTGCGCCGAGACGCGCAGGATTTCCAGAAACCCAGGATCGAGCCCCAGTTCGGTCGCGATTATCATGGAATACTTCGTGACCCGGTCGGAATGGCCGCGCGTGTAAGGATCTTTTTCGTCGACCGCGCCGGCCAGCATCTGGATCGAACCCATGAACAGCGCCTTGTTCTCTTCCGCCGCGCGTTTCAGGTCCTGAACGAACTGCTCCAGATCTTCCGACATGGTATTGAATGTGGTTGCCAGTTCGCCGATTTCGGTGCGGGTTTTCAGGTGCACGCGCTGGGAAAAATCACCGCGCGCAATCGCCCGGCTGGATTGCGCCAGCACTTGCAGTGGGCTGGTAATCCGACGCGCCGAGAAAATGCTGAGGCCTACGCTCACAAACACCGCCAGCCATGCCAGCAGGCGTCCGGTGCGCTGCATCTCGTAGATTCCGCGATATGCCTCTTCGCGCGGCTTCTGCACCACTACGGCCCAATCCAGAGAAGTCACCGGGCTGTACGTTCCCAGCATTTCGGTCGCTTTTTTTCCGTCACGAATTGCGAACTCGCTGGTCGCCGCCAACTGTGCCTTCGAGCCTCTGCCCACAAAGCTGCGGACGATCTCGAAGTGGCTCATGTCCTGCCCGGTGGCATATTGGCCGGTCGCGGCTGCGACCAGCCTGCCCTGGCTGTCGACTACGTAGGGCATCAATCCGCTCATGCTGACTTGTTCCAGGCGGCGGATCAGGTAGTCCATATCTACCACCGACCCGATCATGCCCAGGAAGCGTCCTTCATACATGACGGGCGAACTGACCAGCATTACCGTTCGCGCCGATTTTCCACTGCCTACCGTCAAAGGCTGGCCGCTGTAAACGCGCCCTTCGCGAGCCGCCTGGTAGCCGCGTTCCAACTCGCGCTGCAGAAACGCATCGAGTTCGATGCGACCCGCCGAAATTCCCTTGGCGTCGGCATTCAGCAGCGTGGCATAAGCAATGTCGTTGGATGACGAGACAAACGTTTCCAGCATGGCCCGCAGTTCGGGTGTCAGGAATTTTTGCGGGCCCTTGACCGTGCTCAGATCGTTGCCGGCTGGATTGGCCAGCATCATGACCTGAACCGACGACGATAGATTGGTGAGCATCATACGCAGCGTTTCCTGATGCTGGGAAATGTCGTCGGCCAGGGACCGGGTGACCATGTTTTGCAGCAGCATTTCGTTGGTCTTGAGGCGCTCCCGGTTCATGGTTTCGATCTGTACGGAGTAGAAATACATCGGGAGGACGCTGATAGCCAACAGCACGCCAAGGATGACGTAGAGAAGCGGGATCCGCGCGGGAATGGGCAGCTTCAAAAGCAAAAGGCAATCCTGTCGGCCCAAGCGCGGGGGTGGTTGGTCCGTCCAGCATCTATTCTAGGTTGGTTTTCGCTATGACCTTATGTGTTTAAAGTACAGGTCACCATTACCGAAGTACTCAGACGGGGGTCACAATGTGGAGTTCTCAGTTCCCGGTTCTCAGTTCTCAGTGCGAGACGATCTCATAATGGACGGATTGGTCAGGTCGCGGAGATACCAGCAACTGCTATTCGCTCCGGTTTATAATAGGCCAGTGGCTTGGGGTGCTGGATGGGGTCCTTCCGGTTCTATTTCTATCATTGGCGGCTGGCGGGGGCCCTTCTTGTCTGCTCCTCATTGATGTTCGCAGGGACTAATCCTCCTCCCAGAATGTCCAAGGAAACGCGGGAACAAATCATCCACGCCTTTAATGAAGAGCTGGTCTATGTTCGCGCTCGTTTTCCGATGGGGCGGACCGGACTAACACTCAAGGACGGGACCGTATCTCCGAACGGCCCCGATCTAGATCATTTGCTGGCGCTCTGGGGACCAGCGGCGAAACCAGGCGACCAGGCGCGCATCAGCGACGTCATCATCAAAGACAAGTTCATGCGCTTTGAGATCAACGGCGGTCCGATTCGAAAGCAGAAGTGGTACCAGCACATTACGATTGAAGGTACGAGTTCCTCGACCCCGATTGCGCCTTCCGATTCCTCGGCCAACCCTCGCGGCTCTTTTGTCGATCTCTATTTCGACAAGTATGTTCCCGAGATGACCGGACCGGAATTGAAGCAGCTGTTGCGTCCGGTGTTTGACTTCGACGCCAAGTCGGGGCTCGATGCCTATCTGGAAACGGTCTCTCCACAGGTCAGGGAAGCGATCAAGAATCATCATGTGCTGGTGGGGATGAACCGCGACATGGTGATTTATGCGAAGGGGCGACCGCCGAGGAAAGTGCGGGAGACCGCCAACGAAGTTGAGTACGAAGAATGGATCTACGGCACGCCTCCGCAGGACGTGGATTTTGTGCGCTTTGTGGGCGATGAAGTGGTGCGCGTCGAGACCATGAAGGTAGACGGCCAGAAGATCGTGCGCGTGGATAAAGAAATCGATTTAGGGACAGCCACGGTCGCGAAAAAGCAGGGAGAACGCCCCGCAAGTGCACCCACATTGAGGCGTCCAGGGGAAGAAATGCCAGAGTCCACCCCAGGCGTTCCTTCCAGCATCCCGCCGGTGGCGCCGGTGCCTCCGCCTTCGGGGCCCGGCACCGGCCCCAACCTGGATTTGTTACTCGTTCCCGCGGCGGTGTAACGAGTCCTATCTTGTGGATCGGACGGGCGAGACGCCTGTCTCTTCACCGCTCCACCGTAGGATCTTTTCTGCGGTCTGACAACGGCGAGAATTGCCAATCGGAACTGGGGTCATTATGAGTGTAATCGGGATGTTACAACAGTTATCTTCGATTGAAGATGTACGTGAGGCCGCCGCCGACTACGAGAATAGCAGCGGCGATTCCTACTCGCGAATCCAAAAGCCCCCCTAGGGGCTTCAAAAAAGCTATGCACAGAACTACTCCGACGACGCTCAAAGCAGTCAACAGCAACAATGCAGTATCACGTCCGGTGTGCGGCTGGCCAACTTCGCGGCGTCTGCGCTCCTCGGCTCTGGCACCACTGATGAACCTGTACGCAATTAATGCCCAAACCGCAATTACACCCCAGACGGAGAGCTGCTGCGTACCTGATGCAATCGTTCCCATTGTGTGAATCCTAGCATTTGTTTGGAAGGAGATGGTGTTAGCGCTTTATCATTATCATTTCCGGCTTACCTGCTAATAACAGGCATTTACACTCAGACTTCCCCGCGTCGTAATGCTTCGATGATCTGGCGCAATTCTTCTCGCTTTTCGGGCGTTACAAGCATATCGAAGTCTGACAGGCGACAGCGAAGGTTCTCTAGTCGTTCGTCAGCCAATCTGACGGAGGTCGCGTCGTCCCAATCATACGGGTCTTCCGTGCCGAGCAGGTGCTTCTCCAACTCGTCTGCCCATGCTTGCGGAGTGATCTTTCGTTTAATCGGCAGTGCCGCAATGATAAGCATCAGTACTACCATGAACACGGGGCCAATCAGTATCCACGAAGAAGAGTGCAAAAAATAGGCAGCAACTAGCCCCGGCACAAACAAGTACGCGATAAAAAGTACACATCCCCATCTATTGCTGAGCCGGGCCATCGGTGAAAATCCCTGATGCCTAGTTTACCCCGGGGCTGAATTGTCCATCACGTACGCGGGTGCGCGGCGTAAGTGTTGTTAACAGGCGATTTCGCGTTTTGACCACTGCTCAATGAGCGATTCACATATTAGCCGCATTCCAGATTAGAGTATCTTTTGGGATTCCCGTAGCCTCTGCAACCGCCTCCAGCTCAAACCCTTTTTTGCGGACCTTACCCACCTCGACCTTCCGCGCCTCGACCTTCTACACTAGGACTGTGAAGATTGCCTTGGGCCAGATCAACCCCACCGTGGGGGACTTCTCTGGCAATGCTGCCAAGATCATTCAGTCTGCGGCGCAGGCGCGGGATGCCGGCGCTGGCCTGATTCTTTTTCCGGAGCTTGCTGTCTGCGGGTATCCGCCTCGCGATCTGGTGGAGAATCCGCTGTTCGTCGCGCGCAATCTTACTACCGCCGAGAAGATCGCCGCTCAAACCCAGGGGATTGCGGTGATTTGCGGTCTGGTAACCCCGGCGGAAGCGGAGTCGGGCAAAACTGTGATGAATTCCGCCGCCCTGCTGCGCGAGGGGCGCATCGGATTTATTCAGTCGAAGATGCTGTTGCCCACTTATGACGTCTTCGACGAGATGCGCAATTTCGCTCCCGCCAAGAGCCAGCAGCTCTTCGACTTTTGCGGCAAGCGGATGGCACTGACCATCTGCGAGGACGCCTGGAACGACAAACGCTTCTGGAACCGGCGCCTCTATGGCATCGACCCCGTTGACGAACTGGTTCGAGCCGGTGGGAACTTCGTGCTCAACATATCGGCATCGCCCTTCTGGCTGGGAAAGCGCGAGTTGCGGCGGGAGATGCTTACTTCTATCGCGAAGAATCAGAAAGTTCCGGTGGCGATGGTGAATCAGGTGGGAGGCAACGACAGCCTGGTCTTTGACGGATCGAGCATTGTGATTGCGCCCGACGGGCAGGTGATCGCGCAAGGGAAATCGTTTGAAGAAGACCTGGTCTATTTCGATTCTCAAAATCTGACCGGAGACCTGCATTCACAGGTGGAGGGCGAAGACGGCAGCGCGTATGCAGCGCTGGTTCTGGGCACGCGCGATTACGTACACAAATGTGGCTTTCAGCGGGCAATCATCGGACTCAGCGGAGGGATCGACTCGGCGCTTACGGCGTCGATCGCAGCCGATGCGCTCGGTCCTGAAAACGTGATCGGCGTGGGCATGCCCGGACCCTACTCATCTCGAGGGTCGATTGACGATGCGCGCGAACTGGCTGGTAACCTTAACATTCGTTTCGAACTGCTTTCGATCGATGGAATCTACGAGGCAGTGCGCCAGACACTTGCTCCCGTGTTTGCCGGAATGCCGGTCGATGTGACCGAGGAAAATATTCAGTCGCGCGCCCGCGGATTGCTGCTGATGGCGATGTCGAACAAGTTTGGCGCGCTGGTGCTTTCGACCGGCAACAAGAGCGAGTTGGCGGTCGGGTATTGCACTCTTTACGGCGATATGGTCGGCGGCCTGGCGGTTATTTCCGATGTGCCGAAGACGCTGGTCTATCGGCTGAGCGCTTATGTGAATTCACGGCGGAGAGTAATTCCGCAAGCAACGATCGAAAAGCCGCCGTCGGCCGAGTTGCGTGCCGACCAGAAGGATTCGGACTCACTGCCGCCCTATGACGTGCTCGATGCCATTCTCGAAGATTTTGTCGAGGAATCGCGGTCGGCCGAGGAGATTGCCCGCGTTCACAATTTCGATCCGGATCTGGTGCGGCGGGTGATCCGGATGGTCGAGCGCAGCGAGTACAAACGGCAACAAGCAGCGCCAGGAATCAAGATCTCCGCCAAGGCGTTTGGATACGGCCGGAGGTTCCCGATCGCCGCGAAAGCGGAGGTATGAGTAACCCGTACTACGGTGAAAGTCGGATCCTTTATGAATTGTCATCCCGAGCGAAGCGAGGGATCTGCATGTTGCGGCGAACTGCTGATCCCTCGCTTCGCTTGGGATGACAAAGTCCAATGAATAATGACAACCGCCCCGGTTTTTGTAACAATCAAGTTTCAATCGAACTTCTAATAGAATCCAAATTATGACTTGCACGCATCGCGCGCTACTCGTTGCTCTTTTGTTATCCGGCATCGGCATCGCTCAAACCAAACCTACGCTTCAGACAAGACCGGCAGAGACGCATGGGATTACCACGGTCCTTCCTACCGAAGATACAGTTAACTCGTTCCTGTTCCAGATGTTTGGCTACGATCCTACGGTGACTTGGAAGGTCGTGGATATTCATCCCTCCGAGGTGCCGGGACTGGCGGAGGTTTTGATTGTCATCACCAACGAGAAGGGTTCGAACACAAATAAGTTGCTGGTGAGCGCCGACGGCAAGCATGCCATTACGGGCGACATTCTGCCCTTCGGGGCAAAGCCGTTCAGCGAGGCCCGCTCCAAGTTGGAAGCCGGCGTGAACGGCCCGGCTAAGGGACCCGCGAAGGCTGATGTGACGATTGTCGAGTTCAGCGATATGCAGTGTCCGCACTGTCAGAAGGCTGCGCCCGAGGTTGAACAGTTGCTGGCGCAAGAGCCAGGAGCCCACTTTGTTTTTCAGAATTTTCCGCTGCCCATGCACAACTGGGCGGGAAAAGCCGCTGAATATGTGGATTGCGTGGGGCGGGCTTCGAACGATGCGGTCTGGAAGTTTATCCAGAAGACCTTTGACGAACAGGCCAACATCACCGAGGCCAATGTCGACGAAAAGCTGAAAGCCATTGCGACCGCATCCGGCGCGAATGCCGACGAAATCGCCGCCTGTGCGGCCAAGTCGGATACGAAAGCCCGGGTCGAAGCCTCCGTCGCGCTGGGAAAGTCGGTAGGGGTGAACGCTACACCGATGTTGTACATCAATGGACGTGGAATACCCGCAACAGCTCCGCTCGATTTAATGAAAAAGATTACCGACTTCCAGGCAAGCCAGAAATGATTGGGTGATTCGGGCCATCGGGTGATCGAAAGTCAAGAGCCTTGGGTTTTGCATTCTGAATCGCCCTGCGGGTAGATTTATCTGGTTAACCAGATTTCGGGAGACTCGGGCCGCTCGGGATCCAGCAGGACGCTAGGCGTAATCACGATCAGCAGTTCGTCGTCCTCTTCCTGCTTCGTGTTCTGTGAGGTCAGCAGGCCGAATCCGGGGACGGCGGAGAACCCCGGCACACCGTTCAGGCTCTTTTCGTCGGATTGGGTGATCATTCCCGCTATCACCGCAGGTTCCCCGTTCTTGAGCAGGATCCCCCCTTTGTACTCGCGGTTCAAGATGTCGGGAATGCCATTCGTGTTCGTGCTGCCCAGAGTGCGGAACTGAATCTCTAGCTCCACAGATACGTCCGAATTATTGTGTACCTGCGGTTTCGCTTTCAGCGTGAGTCCAATGTCCTCATAATTGACGGAAGGGAAGGGCGCGGTGTAGGACTGATTCCCGACTACCTGCGAGATCGCAGGATTGTTAAAGATTGGTGCGAAGCTTGCATTGAGGATGGGATAGCGCTCTCCCAGCTTGAAAGTGGCGTCTTTCCCATGCGAAGCGCGCAATTGGACATGCTCGAGCTGCTTTACGGAACTCTCATTCATGGAAAGCACGGGGGAAAACTGATCGAGGCTCAGGCCAAAGAATGTGAGGCCGCCGCCGAAGGTCGCGACCGGCTGGCTGAAGACCGAATTCGCCTGGCTTTGTAATTGGGCGAGAAGCGCGGCAATGCTCTGATTGCCGGCCTGGTTGATGCCGCCGGAAGCGACCAGCTGATTGATCAGCGATTGGATATTTTGGCCGCCAAGGGCCGCGAGGGCTGAGGCGGGGATGTTGAAAAGATTGAAAGTGTCCGGAGCATGAAGTCCGATTTGCCGCATGTAGGTGTGGCTCACCTGGAACACTTTCATGTCGAACATCACTTCCGGCGGGGAGCTGTCCAGTTGGCCGAGAAACTCGGTGGCGGCTGCCAGCGCCGCTTGCGGTCCACGCACGGTGATGGTGCTCGCCGCGGCATTCAGGCTCACGAACTTGAACTCAAATAGCGTCCGCAGCGAGTTCATCACATCGTTCAACTCTTGAGTAGAGGCGCCGCTGGGGATGTAAAAAGAGCGCAAGCCCATGCGGTCGTAGAGGCGATGGTTCTCGGCGGTGTCGGCGGCCGCGAAGAGAACGGTGTCCTCCAGGGCGACGACGAAGCTCTTGGTAATGGCGGAGGCCGCTTGTATGGCGGTTGCGAAATCGGCGTTATCGATATCGAATTGAACGCGGCGGCTGGGGAAGGTATCGTCGAACACGACCGTCAGCTTGTAGCTGGCGGCAATGGCGGTCAGCAGACCTCGCGAATCGCCGCGGTAGTGGATGTCATGGAGGGTATCGATTGGTTTTACCTTGAGCACGTCGGCGCTGGCGACCACTTGCGGCGGGGCCGCGGCACGCGCAGGCATGGCGCCCAGAGCATCGTTGACGCGTTGCAAGGCGAATTCATTCTGAGGATCAAGATTCAGCGCGGACCGGAACTCCGCCATGGCCTCCATTTGGCGGCCATCGAGCAGATCGCTATTTCCGCGTTGCAGATGCATGCCAGCCAAATGCTGACGGGTAATCTCTCGCGCCGTCAGGTACTCGACATTTTGCGGGACTAGACGGGCGGCTTCTTCAAATTCATAAAAAGCCTCGTCGAGTTCGTGCGATTTCTCCAGCTTGAGGCCATGCGCAAAGGCTTGGCGTGCGGCCTTCAGGTCTTTAGCGGGACCCAGGCAGCGGGGTGCGCCTCCGGAGGCGGAGCAAAGCGGCGGCGCAGAGGACGAGGGGGTGTCTGCGGCGAAACTCGCTCCGGCAAGCAGCAAACAAAATCCCGCCGACAGCCATCGCATATGACTACTATAGAATGCTCTCCCGCGGGTGTCTTGCAAGAGAAATCCTGGGGTTGGAACTACGGTAACGGCTTGTTGCCGCTTTGGGGCTTGCCCGTCTTTTCTTGAGGGCTGAGACGTGGCACGCCGCCTCTACAGTTATTCACTTCAGCATTAAGCGTTCGATCCTCGTGGCTTTGCCGGTCTGGTCATCGCACTCCACCACCACGGCGCAGAGCCGGACGTCGCTGTTCGCAGACTCGAAGCGCGCCGGCATCCCGCTGAGAAATTTCTCGATCACTTGTTCTTTCTTCACCCCAATCACGCTGTCGTACGGGCCGGTCATGCCCACATCGGTGATATAGGCGGTGCCCTTCGGCAGCACCGTCTCATCCGCCGTCGGAATGTGGGTGTGCGTGCCGACGACAGCAGTGGCGCGTCCGTCCAAATACCATCCGAAAGCGACTTTCTCCGAGGTCGCCTCGGCGTGGAAATCCACAAACACGATCTTCGCTTTGAGCTTTTCCAAAAGCCGATCGGCGTAACGAAAGGGGTCGTCGGACGAACCCATAAACACGCGTCCCTGAAGATTCAGGACGGCGTAATCGACGCCATTTTTTTGACCTTCATAGACTCCCCAGCCGGGTAAGCCCTGCGAAAGATTCGCCGGCCGCAACAGGCGGCGCGCGGGGCTATGGGGATTTCCATCGGCCATCTGGAAGTAGTCGATAATCTCCCGCTTATCCCAGACGTGATTTCCGGTGGTCATTACGTCGATATCCAGATCGAACAGTTCTTCGGCCAGAGGAGGTGTGATTCCAAAACCGGCTGCGGCATTTTCGCAGTTGGCGATGACCAGATCGGCGGCATGCTGCTTGCGCAATGCGGGCAGGCGGTCTTTTACAATCGTCCGCCCAGGGCGTCCAAAAATGTCACCAATAAAAAGAATTTTCAAAATAAGGTCTCAGGTGTTACAGGAAAAGCGTGCTCGCGCCTGCGCTCAAAGAATTGATGGTATCACGCCGAAAACTGGGTACTGGGTACCGGCTACTGGGTACTGATTTCCGCAGTTTTTAGAAAATCGTAATTTCCCGACGGATTCAGCGTGATGTTTTGAACGCGCCGTGTGTGTACGAGCACGTTATCGAAGTACCACAGGTTGATCGCGGGAAGATCCTGCGAAAGAATCTCCTGAACCTCCGCGTAAAAATGCTTACGGACATCCTGATCGGTTTCTCTGCGCGCCTCGTCGATCAGACTATCGATCCGCGGATTGGAATAGAAGCTGCGGTTTCTTCCGGCGGGTGGAAAGTTGCGCGAGTGAAAAATTGCATCGAAAATGTCGGGATCTTCGTTTCCACCAATCCAGCGCAGCGAATAGAGCTGGAAAGCGCCGCTGGTGACGTCGGCAAAAAATGTGGCGAACTCGAAGGTGCGGATGTCGAGCGCGATGCCCACAGCGCGCAGCTGCTGTTGCATGACGGCAACCATCAGGCGCGTGTTCTCATCAGTCGAGGTCTTCATCACCAGATGAAAACGCTCGCCATTTACCGCTGGATATCCGGCGGCGTCAAGTAACTGCCGAGCCTTTCCGGGATCGTAATCGTATCGGGGCAAGTGATCGTCGTACGCCCAGCTTTGCCGCGGCAGAACGCTGCGCGCGGGCTGGACCTGGTTGCGCCAGAGGTATTCCATCATCGGTCGGCGATCGAGAGCGTAGGCGATGGCTCGCCGAACCCGCACATCTTTCAAGATTGGGTCGCGCAGATTGAAGGCCAGGTAGGCAAGCCTGGTACCGGGCCCGCGCTGAACGACCAGAGACGGGTAGCGCTCGAGTGCGACGACCATGTCGGGAGTCATCGGGGAGTTGATGGTGAGATCGGCACTGCCTTTTCGCAGTTCGAGGGCCTCGGTGGTGGCGTCGGGCACCACGGCGAAACGCACGCGGGCCAGACGCGGCTTTTCGCCCCAATATGTGTCGTTGCGCTCGAGGATGACTTCTTTGTCCGTTTCGGCACTGACGAATCTGAAGGGTCCGGTTCCGACCGGCTGCTGCGTGATCTCGTCGAGCGATCCATAGGGCACAATCCCAATCGCCCCCTCCGATAGATTCCAGAGCAAAGCGGCAAAGGGCTCTTTCAGATGAAATACCACCGTGAAATCATCCGGCGTGTCGATGCGATCCACGTAGCGGTAGGTCGAGGTTTTTGTGCTGCGAATCTTGCTCTGGAGCAGGGAATCGAAGGTCCACTTCACATCGCGCGAAGTCAAGGGCCGCCCATCGTGAAAGCGCACACCGCGTCGCAGGTGGAAAATGTAGGTCAGCGGATCGGGAATTTCCCATCGCTCCGCCAGTCCGGGTTGAACATTGAAATGGTCGTCGCGCGTCAGCAACGCGTCAAAGAGGAGTTCGTCGATGCGCTCCGATTGCCCGTCGATGCCGACACGCGGGTCGAGGTTCGTGGGACTGCTCTCAATGATCATCACCAGCGTGTTGGGGTCGGGAGGTTGCGTGCAGGAGAGAAGGGGAAGCACACATAACCCCGCCAATAAGAAAAGCGGTGTTCTCGCCGAAGCGTAATGCAGGCGGGCACAAAGCAGGTCCTTCGCTTCGCTCAGGATGACAATTCTTTTTCGCATTCCCGCGTCACGCATACGAAATCTTCCCGAGAATCGCCGCCCGCTTTGCTCCGGTCGCCGGCGGCACATTGCTTGGCCGGCGGTGCCACGTTTCGTAAGCCAGCAACGCAAAAGCCACCGCCTCTTTCGCTTGGGTCGGAAGGCCGAACTCATCCGAGAAATGCAGGCTGATACCCAGAGGTACGATTTGATCGCGCAACAGAGTCATTAACGTTGGATTCTTCGCGCCACCGCCTGACACGATCAACTGGTAATCGCGATGCTGCGAACGCGAAGCAGTTGCCGGTGACGTGAACCGCGGCAATACGAAACGCTTGATCGCGTCCGCAATCGATCTCGCCGTTAGCGCCGTTGCCGTCGCCACCACGTCGGCCTTGCTGGCCCCATGGCAGATCTGAAGAAATCGTCCCGCGAACTCCCGCCCAAATTCCTCGCGTCCCGCGGTTCGTGGGGGCTTCTGGCGGAAGAAGGGTGCGTGCAGCAATTGCGCAATGACTTCGCCCAGTACGTGTCCCGAGGCGGCGACTTTGCCGTCGCGATCGTAGCGGCGTCTGAATAACTCTTCCATCACCGCATCGATCACCATGTTGCCCGGTCCAGTATCAAAAGCCACAACCTGGCGCAGGGACGCGCGTGCGGGAATCGCGGTAAGGTTCGCGATTCCGCCAATATTCTGGGCAATGCGTCCTATTTTGTGGTCGCGATAAACCAAATAGTCGAGGAAAGGGACCAGAGGAGCACCTTTGCCGCCGGCAGCGATATCCGCGGGACGAAAATCAGAGACTACCGGAACGCCCAGCCGCGCCGCGATCACTGCGCCCTCTCCCGTTTGCCATGTCGCTGCCAATTTTCGGCTAAGAAACGGCGCTGCCGTTCCCTGGTGATACAGCGTCTGGCCGTGACAGCCAACAAGATCAAGCTTGACGCGATGCTTCCGCGCCGTCTTCGATATCGCCTCCGCGTAGAGTTCACCGAGAAGAAAGTTTAGCCGGGACAAATCTGCCACGCGGGCTAATTCCGCATTCATCATTTCGAGGATGGCGCGGCGAACCGGAGCAGGGAAGGGATATTGCTCGTGAGCAAGAAGCGTGTGGCGCGGGCGCCCCCGCCCGCGTGCCGGCAGCTTCACCAGCGCCACATCGATTCCATCCGCCGAAGTCCCGCTCATCACGCCGGCAACGATCATCCGCACTCTCCCCCCGGGCGGACCAGCGTAGCCAGACGGACCTCTTCGCCGAATTCCCAGAGCCGGCGTGTCAGCTTCTCAACCCGTTTGGAAGTTGGAGCCGGAGCGCGCCGTGCTGTTTTCCGTTTCAATGCCTTCTTCTTGAACGCCAGAACCCGCCCAGCCGATTCCAGCACGCGGCGTGCGAACTTGGCATCACGCTCGGCCTCGCGAAACATGGCTTCGCGGGCGCGCAGAATGAAATCTTCGCGATGGCAAATCAGGCCGAGATCGCCGCCGGCGCGGATGTGCCCGATTACCGCTTCTTCAATCGGAGCGGCAGCGAGCACGCCGCCCATTTCAAGGTCGTCGGAACAGATCAGACCACGGTAGCCAATCTTCTTGCGCAGAATATCTGTGATCCACTTCTTGGAAAGCGATGCCGGAGTTCTCCCTTTGGTC
>JBAVAA010000344.1:0-8100 GCA_049585515.1 Terriglobales bacterium
GGGGCGCTCGAACACATTCTGCAGCCGGCTTTGTATCCGGAGCTTTACGGCAATATTTTCCACAAAGTTCGGATCAACTACTACCCGCCGCGCGGCGACAACAAAGAAGGATGGGACAACATCGACATTTTTGGATGGCTCGGCTATCCGATGCAGATCAAGGTGGACTTCCTGTGCCGCGATTCGATTCTGGCGGCGCCGATTGTGCTTGATCTGGTGCTCTTCCTCGATCTCGCACAACGCACGCCGGAGCTGCGGCGGTTGGGAATTCAGGAATGGCTGAGCTTCTACTTCAAGTCGCCAATGACCGCGCCGGGGCTGTATCCCGAGCATGATTTGTTTATTCAGTTGATGAAGCTGAAGAATACACTGCGGCATCTGAAGGGGGAAGAACTGATTACACACCTGGGGCTGGAGTACTACGATTAGGGACTGTTTGGGTAGTGCTGACGCTTCGTAATCCCCTGCCAGCCCTCACCACACCGTCCGAATCAGCGGACTCCTCCGTATCCGCTCATCGCGCGTCACCAGCGTTAGCCCTTCCGCCTGCGCTGTAGCGCCGATTAGCCGGTCTACGGGATCGCGCGGATAATCATCAGGGAACTGCGTGGCCAAAGCTGCAATCTCTGGCGTGATCGGAATGACTGTCATGTCTTCGATCAACGCCCTGACGGATGTTTCCACCGAACCGTAGACCTGCACCCGGCCGCGAGCCACTAACTGACCGAGTTCCCATAATGTTATCGCGGAGACCGCAAGTCCTCCGCCACGGCGAGCCCGCCGAATTTCTGAGGCAGCATCCCGAGAGAGCCGCTTTGGATCATCCGCCGCCCAAACCACTACGTGAGTGTCGAGCAGAATCACCGTAGAACTTCCCAATCTTCGAGCGGCACGACAGGGGATTCAATGTCACCCACGATGCGAATCTTGCCCTTCAACCTGCCGATCCAATTGTCTTTCTTGTTCTCGACCGGGACCAGCTTAGCCACCGGCTTTCCGCGCTTAGTGATAATCAACGGCTCTCGCGTGGAGCGCACGTCTTCCATTAGAGTAAGACAGTGTGCCTTGAATTCTCCAGCGGCTATTTTCTTCATGGACACATGATAACATACATGGTCATTCAGAGATGACCATTTCATGGGAACTGGTCGCCTTTCAGGCAGACCGGCGGGGCCGGCCGTTTCTGCGCAGGTTATTCGTCCATCTCATACGCCTTCTTCAACCACCGCTTCACCTCATCGTCAATATCGGCTTTGGCCTTGATTTCGATCCTCCGCGTGATGCGGTCTTTCTTTTCGTAGCCGCCGGTATCGATCAGACGTTTTGGCGTTTTCATGTTGCCCAGCGCAAATCCGAGGTCGATCCGCGAGTTTGTTGAGGGCTTGATCTGTGCGAACACGTGGTTGCGATAGAACGGAACCATCGTCTTGCACGGACACGCTTTTACGTCTTTACCCAAAGAGAATCCGGACTTCAGCAACTGCTCATAGAGCGGACGTAATGCGGCCCGCGGGCCGGAGTACTGGGCTTCGACCCATTCGGCGGCCGTTTTCAGATAGGCTTCGGGCGAGTCTTCCTCGGTGCCTTTGCCGTCGGCGCGTTCCGCGATCCACGATGCGGCATTCGTTCCGAGCTTGTGTTCTATTTTCAGCCATTCGCGGCGTTCTTGTTCTGTTGGCGGACCGGATTTCTTGGCGAGAGCGATCCATTCTTCGAGCGGGCGGCCGGTCTTGTGCGGCAGGTCTTCGATCCACTTCTGGACCATGGCGACGCCAGGATGAACGCTATAGGGACCGAGTGGCTTGGTTGCGGTGGACATTGCGAGATCCTTTCGGCTTGCCATGATACCGAATTCGTGTGGGTGCTCGCGATAGAATCTTTCGATGACCAGGAAGGAAGCAAAAAGTGCAGGTTCGGAAGCCGGACTCTCCAAAGTCCGGCGCTCCGAAATTAAACGCTCCAAAGTTAAGCGCTCGGGAACGGGACACGATACGCGGTACGTGCAACTGCAGAAGAATCACTGCTTCGCCTGCGGCGTGGATAACCCTGAAGGCATGCGGTTGCGCTTTACCTATGACGAAGAGCGCGACTGTTTTGTGTGCCGGTTCCGGCTGAGCAAACGCTTCACAGGCCCTCCGGGACACTGCCACGGGGCATCATCGCGACGATCCTCGACGAGGCGATGGGCAAGGTGAACAAGCTGCGTCATGTGATTGCTCTGACGTCCGAGATTAGGGTGCAATATCTGAAGCCGGTGCCGCTGAAACAGGCGCTGCGGGTGGAATCGCGCGAGGTTCGAGTGAGGGGGCGGAAACACATTAATATGGCCGAGATCCTGAACGAAAAAGGGGAAGTGCTGGCGCGCAGTCGAGGCTTGTTCATCGCCATCGATCCGGAACGCATGCTCGCACGATTTGGAAAACGCTAGAACTGCGGGCCGAGATTGTCGTTTAGGAGGAGAAGTTATGCTTGCAGACCGGAATTGCGTTCCTTGCCGCGGCGGTATTCCGCCTCTGAAGGGAAGCAAGCTTGCGGAAATTCATCGGCAGTTGGGGGAACCCGGGCTGTGGAGTATCGTCAACGAGCATCATCTCGCGCGTAACTTCAAGTTTCCCGATTTCCAGAGCGCACTGGCCTTCGTGAATCGGGTGGGCGCGCTGGCCGAGGAGCAAGGTCATCATCCCGATATTTTGTTGGGATGGGGCAAAGTCGAGATCACGACCTGGACACACGCGGTGGATGGGCTGACCGAATCGGATTTTATTCTGGCGGCGAAGATCGATCACCTGCCCTGACTGAAGGAAGGGCAAATTTATCGGCGCTAGACTGCCCCCCCCCGGCTGAATTGGCTTGGTAATTTGCCAATAGCAATTGTCATTGCCAATCCAATATGACATAATGTCAAATATGAAGCTGAAATTGGATAAACTAGGGCGGGTCGTGCTTCCGAAGCCGCTTCGCGCTCGTTACGGATTGCGCCCGGGGACAGAATTGGAGATCACGGAAGGGGCGCAGGAGTTTGTGCTTCGTCCGGCGCGGGGTGGGCCCAGTTTGGTCGAGGTTGGCGGTGTTCTGGTGCATCAGGGCGTTCCTCAGGGAGAACTCGACATCGTGAAGGCCATTCGCGAGGAGCGAGAGGAACGTCTGCGACATTTGGGCGGCATGGAATGACGGCGTGAGGTTGTTCTTCGATACGTCGGTCCTGGTGTCCCTCGCGGTCGCGCACCATCCCCATCACGATCTTGCTTATGCTGCCTTCCGCCAGGTAACGAGCAGCCGCCACGAGGGCTTCGTTTCCGCGCACGGGCTGGCGGAGACCTTCAACACGCTGACTCGCCTCCCGATCACGCCGATGGTTCATCCCACCGAAGCCTACCGCTTCGTTTCCGAGACGATTGCGGGCCGCTGCTCAGTGGTGAGTCTTGTCGAAAAGGACTACCTGGCAACATTGGACAACGCAGCCAAGACAGGGTTGCGCGGCGGGATCATTTACGACGCGCTCCAACTGCGGTGCGCAGAGAAGGCTCAATGTGACCGTGTTTATACTTTCAACATCTCCGACTTTGTGCGGATCGCCCCCCACCTCGGAAAGCAAATCGTGCGGCCGTGAATTAATTGTTAATCGGGAATTGAACTTCTCCTGACGTAGAATCCCTCCGCATCGACCCGCTCCAAAGTGCTGCCGGAATCAGCATCAACACGCCGGCGACGGTGGCTACGTTGCGCGCGGCGAAGCCCCAGTCCACGAAGCGTCCGGCGAGATACGCCCCAGCGGCTATGGTGCACATGGAGAGACCGAGGTCGGCGGCGAAGACGCGGCCACGAAACTTGTCGTCGCTTTGTATCTGTAACAAGGTCGTCGAGAACACCCACACGATTGAACTTCCGCCGTGCGCCAGCATGACGCACAGACTTGCCTGCCAGAGATGTCCGGATACTCCGAGCGAAGCGTAACCCGCGGCTGCGGCCAAGTATCCCCAAAAGATCGCTAGTTCCAATCGACGCTTCCAATGTCCGGCCCACGAAGCGGCCAGAAGCGGGCCAAGGAGCGCGCCCAATCCGCGGGCCCCGAGCAGGAGACTCATACCTAGAAAGGCGCCGCGTTCGGGGGCCATGCCGCGCCAACGGACCGCGAATTCGTTTTGTCCCATGACCGTGAACAGCACCCAGCTCGGGCCGACGATCAGGTTTCCGGCCTTCACGAACATCGTCGCTCGCAAACGAGCGTGCTGCCGCACGTAGCGAATGCCCGCGAGGATTGGCGAGAAATCCACCAACTCTCGCAGATCGAAGCGGCGCGCACCTTCGGCGTGGGGCTCAGCGAAGCGCATTCCCCAAATCAATGCGGCGGACGCTACGAACGACAGCGCATTCAGCAGGAAGACGGCGTCGCGGCCGAACAGCGCCGCGACTACGCCTCCCAAGGTCGCGCCCAGCATCAGATTTACGCTCCACGTAGTGGAGGCGAGCGTGTTCGCCACCACTACATCTTCGCGCTCGACGATGTTCGGGATTACAGCGTTTCGCGCGGGTTCAAAGAAGGCGACCAGCAAGGTTTCCGCCATCAGCAGCGGATAGACGAACCAGACCCTTTGTTTCGAGCGAATCAGAAGCATGCAGAGGACGATCAGCATGCGTCCAATATCGGATGCGATCATCACTTGCTTGCGCCGCAGGCGATCGTTGACTATGCCCGCCGTTGGCCCGATGAGGGTCATCGGCAGGACTTGGAGGATCAGGGCGAGCGCGACCGATCCGGCGCGTCCGGTAAGTTGCAGCAGCAGATTGTAGATAGCGAGCGTATAGAACCAATCGCCGATTTCGCTGACGACTTGCGCTCCCCACAAGCGGCGAAAATTTCGGTTGCCGCTGAGCAGGCGCGCGTACGACGCCAACGAGACTCGGCTGACTTGCAGTTCGGGAGCAGGTTCCATGCTGAGGGAGATCGGATGACTTGGTCAGAATTTGACAGCATACCGGATCGGGCGGCGGTGTTACGAGCGCTTTCCTTTTGCTATCAAATCCAGAAAGTATTGGTGGATGCGGCGGTCGTCGCTCAATTCAGGATGGAAAGTTGCCGCCAGAGTGTTGCCTTTGCGGACCAGCACTGGCGCCTCATTCTTGCCTTCGGTTGCGAGTACTTCTATGTCTTTGCCGGTGCGCTCGATTTTGGGAGCGCGGATGAAGACCATTTCGATCGGATGGTTGAGAAATTTTCCTTCGCGGATTGAGCTGTCGATCTGGCGTCCGTAGGCATTGCGGCGCACGGTGATGTCGAGGGCTCCGAGTCCGGCCTGTTTCGGATTTTCGACTTCGGTTGCGAGCAGGATGCATCCGGCGCAGGTTCCGAACGTTGGTTTCGCTTGTACGAAATCTTTGAGCTTTGCTAGTCCGTCTTCGCCCAGCAGTTTGAGGAATGTGCCTGACTCGCCGCCGGGGATGATCAGGCCGTCGAGATCATTCAGTTGCTCGGGTTTTTTTACCAGAACAACTTCAGCGCCGAGTTCTTCGAGGCGGCGGCGATGCGCGTCGAAATCGCCTTGCAGGGCTAGGACTCCGATTTTCATTGCAGGGTTGGTTGTTCGTCGCTGGTTGTTGGCCAACAACGATATGAACTGATTTTATATAACTGACTGCCGCGTGCAAACCAACCTTTGGGTCGGTTCCGCTATACTGGTGCTGCCGCCCAGCTGAGATTCTAATGACCGATCCAAACCAAAACTTCCGACCCGCCGTGCTGGGAATACTCCTGGCGTTGGGGCTGATTCTTGGCGGCTGGGTGTTGGGTGCGCAGATAAAAGCTACTCGTCTCAGTGACCGGTACGTGGCTGTCAAGGGGCTCGTCGAACGCAAGGTTAAATCCGACTTGGCGCTCTGGCCGCTTACTTACAAAGAGGCTGGCGATGATCTCAGCGCGCTTTACGCCAAAACCGAATCCGACAAGAAAACGGTTCTGCAATTTCTGGCCGACCAGGGTATTGAGTCGTCGGAGGTCGAGCTAGGTGTCATTCGCGTAATCGACACTCAAGCGCAAGAATATGGAGGAGGCAATCGGGCGCCGCATCGTTACATCGTCGAGCAGCAGATCACGGTTCGGACCACTCGCGTCGATCAGGTCGCTGCCGCTGCACAGAAAACGATTCTGCTGCTGCAGAAGGGAATCGTATTAAGCGGCAACCCCGGTCAAGGGTTAACCTACAAATTCACCGGGCTTAATTCCGTCAAGCCCGACATGATCACCGAAGCTACTCGTAATGCCCGGGCTGCGGCTGATCGTTTTGCATCCGACTCGGGAAGTAGAGTTGGATCGATTCGACAGGCGAACCAGGGAGTCTTCACGATATTGTCGGCCGATCAAGTAGGCGACATCAGCGAACCAGGTAACGAAACTGCCGACAGCAGTTTGATGAAAACCGTGCGGGTTGTTACGTCGGTCGATTACTACCTCGAAAAGTAGAAACGGGACGTCTAATTCATATCCCCGGCTCAGTAAAAATTCCCAAAACGATTTCACATCTCTAAGTGCGATTCGGGGATCCACCCGCCTCACCTTGAGCGTTTCTGATCAGAGCCCAACCGTGGCGAACCTCTTCGGCCTCGACTTGCTCCCCAAGTTCCACGGCTAATTCCCTGGCCGATTAATCACGTAATGCTGTCGCCCTCGGTCCCCGGCTCGAAAGCAAGTCGATTGGTATCCGTCCTTCACGACCGTCCGCAGCATGACGCCAAAGCCAACCGGGGTACTCGTCATCCGCTCGCCCAACTTGAACGCTCTCGCCCGCTTTCACTTGCAGCGGGTTCGGATACTCAACCTCCTAAGCCCGTCGAATGCGCCGCTTGGCCTTAGCTTCCATGCTGAGAATTCTGAAGCATTTCTGGAGCATCGGCAACTCTGGAAGTAGTGATGGAGTGTCTGTCGGTACCATACCCACTTCATTCTCATTTGATGGCATTCAAGAGCCCACGCAGCGCGACCAGGCCCTCTTAGTCTTACTTATGATAGACTGTAAGCATGATAAGACAGATAACGTCGGTAAGCACAAAAGGCCAGTTTGTAATTCCTGCGGAGATGAGAACATCTCTGGGGATCAGGCCCGGCACCCGCATTGCCGTCACGCAGGATGGATCACGGATCGTCCTGGAACCGGTGTCGGACGACTTGGTGGACAAAACGCGCGGAATGTTTCGCGGCAAGCCCTCCCTCTCCGCGGAACTTAAGCGCCAGCGGCGGCGGAAGGACAAATGGTAAGGTACGTCCTCGATTCCAGCGCGATTTTGAGGTATCTGGACGATGAAGCCGGCGCGGCGCGTGTGGCGGAAATCATCAAGTCTCATTTGGCGGGAGGCTGCGAGGCCGCCGTCTCAGCGCTGCATTGGGGCGAGGTGGCCGGAATCACCTGCAAGTTGCATGGCAGGCCGGCGATGGAGCTGGTGCTCTCCCGCTTGAGCTCGTTTGGGCTTCCGATCATTGCCGCCGATGCCGATCGGGCGGTACGGTCGTCATTGATCAAGCTGAAAAGAGACATTCCTTACGTGGACGCCTTCGGGATAGAACTGACGTCCAATTCGCGCGATCACGTTTTTGTGACAGCGGACTTTGATTTCAAACCTGCGAGCCGCGACGTGACAATTGAGTTTTTGCCGGCGAAGTAGGGCGGAAGCCGATGGTGCGCCCCTTCGAAAAATCCACAAACCCGAGATGCATGCAGCTGTGGAATCCCACGTTTCGAAAACCACGAAACGTGGGGCACCCGGCCACCGACGATTGAGTAAGTGCAATGGACGCCCCTAGGGCTTTGCGGGCAGCGGCTGCCAGAGCTCAATCTTATTTCCGTCCGAGTCATAGATCCAGGCAAAGCGGCCGTAGGATTCATCCATTCGTTTGGGGTCGATCTTCACTCCCTCTTGTTTTAAGCGGTCGAGCAAAGCATCCATATCGTCCACGATGTAGTTGATCATGAACGGTGCGGGGCTGGGATCGAAATACTTAGTGGAGGCGGGAAAAACAGTCCAAACTGTAACGTGTTCCTTTTGCGGGTCGTCGTGTTCGCGCCACGGAAGCATCACGCCTTCGCCTTTGTCAGCCAGTCCAAGATGCTT
>JBAVAA010000345.1:0-4265 GCA_049585515.1 Terriglobales bacterium
CCTCAATACGAATAATCGACACAGGAGATGGAAGATGAGAAGAGCGCAGATACAAAGAAAGAATGTCATCGCCGCCGAGAAACCCTTGCAGGATCACAACAGCGCCGCAGAACAGGAGCGAGCGCTGAATGCGCTTCTGGCGGACGCCGTCATGCTCTCGACGGCGGCGGCGGAAGGCAAGTTGGAGACGCGGGCCGATGCCAGCAAGCACCAAGGCATTTACGCGGAGATTGTGCGGGGCGTGAACGGCATGCTGGATGCGATTTTGCTGCCCATTGCGGACGGGAATCGCGTCCTTGCGCAGATTTCCAGCGGGAGGATCGACGAACTGATCACCGAGACGTACAAGGGCGATCACGAGAAGATGAAACAGGCGGTGAACAATATCGCCATCGTGCTGCAGGGACTGCAGAAAGAAATGGCGCGCCTGACCGAGGCGTCGAAGGACGGGCAACTCTCCGACCGGGGCAAGCCGGAGCAGTTTCAGGGAGCGTATGCAGAGATCGTGCGCGGTGTGAATACGATGCTGGACGCGATCCTGCTGCCCATTGGCGAAGGCAACCGTATCCTCGCCCAGATCTCCAACGGCAAAATCGACGAACTGATTGCGCAGAGCTATAAGGGCGATCACGAGATGATGAAACAGGCGGTCAACAATATCGCCATCGTGCTGCAGGGCCTGCAGAAGGAAATGGCGCGGCTGACCGAGGCGTCGAAGGAGGGGCAACTCTCCGATCGCGGCAAGCCGGAACAGTTTCAGGGAGCGTATGCCGAGATTGTGCGGGGCGTGAACGCCATGCTGGATGCGATCCTGCTGCCGATTGGGGAGGGGAACCGGATTCTGAGCCTGATCCGGGGCGGCAATCTGCGGGAAAAAGTCGAGATCGCATGCAGAGGCGATCACGCCAAAATGAAGGACGCGGTCAACGGGGTGCATGCCTGGTTGACGGAGTTGACCGCCTATGCGACCAAGATTGCGAACGGCGACATGTCGGCCAACATGGCCAAGGCCTCCGACGCCGACCAGATTCACGAATGGCTGATGTTGCTGAAGAACAACATCCATGGCCTGGCCGCCGACGTCATCATGCTGTCGAAGACGGCGGTGGAAGGCAAACTGGCAACTCGTGCCGACGCCGGCAAGCATCAGGGTGATTACCGCAAGATTGTGGAGGGACTGAACGAGACGCTCGACGCGGTCATCGGTCCCTTGAACATGGCGGCCCGGTATGTGGACCAGATCTCCCAGGGCGAGGTGCCGGCCAAGATCACCGACGCCTATCAGGGGGACTTCAACACCATCAAGAACAATCTGAATGCGTGCATCGACGGCCTGGGCGGGCTGATCGAGGCCAACGAGGTTCTGCAGTCGATGGCTGCGAACGATTACACGCGGCGCGTCCAGGGATCATACCGGGGCGTTTTCGCGGAGGTTGGGAAAGCGACCAACAAGACGGCGGACACGGTGCGGGCGAGCATGGAGATGCTGGGGCAGAACGTGCAGGCACTGTCGAGCGCGGCGGAAGAGTTGACGGCCACCAGCCAGCAGATGAGCGCCAACGCCGAAGAGACCTCGGCGCAGACGCGAGTGGTGTCGGCGGCCACGCTGCAAGTCAACCAGAACCTGCAGACCGTCGCCACCGGGGCGGAGGAGATGGGGGCGAGCATCAAGGAAATTGCCAAGAACGCGACCGATGCCGCGAAGGTGGCAACTTCGGCGGTCAAGGTCGCTGAAACCGCGAATACGACCGTTTCCAAGCTGGGCGATTCTTCAACCGAGATCGGGCAGGTGATCAAGGTGATCACTTCGATCGCGCAGCAGACCAACCTGCTGGCCCTGAACGCGACGATCGAGGCGGCGCGGGCGGGCGAGGCGGGGAAAGGTTTCGCGGTGGTGGCGAACGAAGTCAAGGAACTGGCCAAGGAAACGGCCAAGGCGACCGAGGACATCAGCCGCAAGATCGAAGCCATCCAGACCGATACCAAGGCGGCGGTGGGTGCGATTGGCACGATCAGCGAGGTCATCAACCAGATCAACGGCATCTCGAACACGATTGCGACCGCGGTCGAAGAGCAGAACGCGACCACCAACGAGATGGCGCGCAACGTGAGCGAAGCGGCGCGGGGCAGCGGCGAAATCACCAGCAATATCAGCGGTGTGGCCGAGGCCGCGCAAGGAACCACCCACGGCGCCGCCGAGACCCAGAAAGCGGCGGGCGAATTGGCGAAGATGGCTACGCAACTGCGCGGCCTGGTCGAGCAGTTCAAGATCGAAGGCGGCGACAGCAACCGCGGCCGGGCGGTAAGCCACGCAGCGGGCGCGCGCTGAGCAGAAGGTGGGAAAGCTTCTTGAAACCAGGGGCAGCTTAGGAAAGCGATATGCAACCAGTCCGGGTATTAATTGTCGACGATTCGGCGGTCATTCGGAAGGTGCTGAGCAACATGCTGGCCTCCGACCCGGAGATTGTTGTCGCCGGCACGGCGGCCAACGGCCGTCAGGGGCTCGACCGGATCCCGGAGATGAAACCGGATCTGATTACGCTCGACATTGAAATGCCGCACATGGATGGACTGGAAACGCTGGTCGAGATTCGGAAACTCTATCCCCGGCTGCCCGTGATCATGTTCAGCACGCTTACCGAGCGGGGTGCGGCGGCAACTCTGGATGCGCTGGCGCGGGGCGCGAGCGACTATGTCACCAAGCCTTCGCATGAAGGCGCGGAGGTCTCGCAGGAGCGGGTGCGGGATGAGTTACTGCGGAAGATCAAGTCGTTATGCGCGGCGCGTGTGCCTCGGCCGCGGCCGGAGTCCATCCGCGTTCCCGTCTTCCCCCGCCCGAGCGGGCGGGTCGACGTGGTCGCCATCGGTTCGTCCACGGGCGGACCCAATGCGTTGACGGGGCTGCTTCCGCAGTTCCCGGCGGATTTCCCGGTGCCGATCGTGATTGTGCAGCACATGCCTCCGCTGTTTACGCGTCTGTTCGCCGAGCGTCTGAATGTCCTCTCGCGGCTCGAGGTGCGGGAAGGCCGGGAGGGAGAAAAATTGCAGCGGGGTAATGTCTGGATCGCGCCCGGCGACCAGCATATGACGGTGACTCGCAAAGAAACGGAAGCGGTGCTGGGCATCAACCACGATGTACAGGAAAATTCCTGCCGTCCGGCGGTCGATGTGTTGTTTCGCTCGGTGGCTCGAGCCTACGGCGGAAACGTGCTGGGCGTGGTGCTGACGGGCATGGGGGCGGATGGGACGCGAGGCGCGGCGGAGATACGGGGAGCGGGCGGAGAAATCATCGTCCAAGACGAAGCGTCCTCGGTGGTATGGGGCATGCCGGGCAGCGTGGTGGCGGCCAATCTGGCCGACCGCATCTATCCGCTGGACGGGATTGCGGCGCAAGTTGTGCGCAGGGTATCGCAGCGGAGAGCTTTTGCCGGCGGGGCGCGAGTGTAAAGAGTCGAGGATCTGCGGACGATCACCGGAGTTGGAAGTGCAACTGGCCGGAGAAAGAAGAAGAAAGAAAAGAGAAGATGCCTGTCGAAATCGCAAAGGCGACGCCCGCCGTGGGCCCGGAGTCGAGCCGGACCGATCCGGCTTATTTAAAGATCCGCGACCTGATTTATGGGATCTCCGGAATCTATTATTCCGACGAGAAGCTCTATCTTCTGATCTCGCGCTGCGCCCGGCGCATGATCGCGCTTGGCGTGGCCACGCCGCCCGAGTATCTCGAACACCTTACCACCCGCGGAAACCGCGATGCGGAGTTGCGGCTGCTGCTGAACGAAATCACCATTGGCGAGACTTATATGTTCCGCCACCCCGCGCAGTTGGATGCGCTGCGCAACGTGATTCTTCCCCAAATCCAGAAGGTCAAAGCCGTGATCAGCCTGAAACGGCTTCGCTTCTGGTGCGCCGGCTGTTCGACTGGAGAGGAACCACACACGCTGGCCATGTTTCTGCTGGAAGAAAAGGACAGGCTTCTTTCGGGTTGGACCTGGGACATTCTGGCCACCGATTTGAACGATAATTCGCTCGAAGCCGCGCGCGCTGGAATTTATGGCGAGTATGCCATGCGCAGCACCACTGAGGTATTGCGCAGGAAATATTTCAAGGAGGTGGGCGACAAGAAATTCCAGGCCAACGAACTGCTGAAAGCGCAGATACGATTTGACCGGGTCAACCTCCGCGACGACAGCAAGATGCTGTTCCAGAAGGGCATGGACATCATTTTCTGCTGCAATGTGCTGATCTACTTCGACCTGGCTTCGAAG
>JBAVAA010000346.1:0-2220 GCA_049585515.1 Terriglobales bacterium
ATCCACCAGTTATCACGACGCCCTGGCCGCAAGACGCCTCTTCCAGCTCCGTCCCGCCCCGGAGTTCCTGGCATGGCTGCAGCAGATGGAGATCTACAACGGCACCGAACCGGCCTCTATGGACTCCTCCGCCAGACGTCAACTGATGCAGGGTTTGGAGTCTTCTCTGGAACTCAAATAACAACCGGGTGCCCCATCCTAACGTCGTGCTTTTCGACGTTAGGATGGGATTCCACGAAGCGTGGAGCTTGGGATTTCTTGGAAAAAAACCCGGTAGAAAATATTCAAGAAAGAACGGCTGTAAGGTTAGTGCATCGAGTCTGAATACTTGACCGAACACCCATAAGGACGAGTAGCCGCGGTCTCCACCTGCTTGCCCGCTATTGCCTGCTCCAGCGCCAGACTAACGTAATTCGTCGCACCCGGGACGTCGCTCAGTTCCGTCGTCGGCTTATCGTCAATCGCTCCGTCATAGATCACCACGCCCTGTGGATTGATGACAAACATATGCGGAGATGTCTTGGCGTCGTAAAGGTGACCGATTTCACCGGTCGGATCGAGCAGCGCAGCCGTAGGACTGGCGTGCATTTTCGCCAGATAGTCGTTCTCTTCATTCGCCGTCACGAACCCTTGCTTGCCCGGAGCGGAAGATAGAATCGTGAACCAAACCACCCCCTGGCCAGTCCATTGTTTTTGCAGGCGCTGCATGTTGCCGCTGTTGTACTGCTTGCGCACGTAGGGGCATCCGTTGTTGTGCCACTCCAGCACCACGTACTTTCCTCGATAGTCCGCGAGGCGGAACGTCTTGCCGTTACTCGCCATGCCGGTGAAGTCCGGAGCCGCCGCGCCGACTTTCGCAGCGGAAATCTGTGACAGAGCTGTGCACAGGACTAAAACAAATATGGGGCACCGAAACATGGAGGATAGAGTCGAGCGCTTCATATCCGTGATCCCTCCTGAGGATTTGTTTTATTGTACTGCGTGTTTCGCCCCGCCCGCCTTGCTGACCGGCGCGTCAATCAAGTAGCCCTGATTGCCGAGAGGACTTGGTGCGAGCACCAGCACACCCCGCAAACGCTCGATCGGTTTGAGCAACCGATCCGATTTCCGCAACGTCAGCCGGAAGCCCGATGCTGAAGTCACCAGCTTCTGTGGCGCCGCGTTTTCAATCTGCGATTCAGCCAGCGGGAAGAAAGCCGCCCGCGTAATTTGCCGACCAACCTTCGCATTAAGCACAAACGATTCGTTTCCACCGACAACGTTGAACTTCCAGTTCCCCGGCGGCGGCCGCGGCAAAGACCTGCGCGCATCCGCAAACATATACGCGGTCCGAGCATCCGCCGCAGGCGGCTGCGATTGAATGGGAACCGCGAGCGAAAGTTCCACCTTACTCGGAATGCACATTTCATGACTGCAGACCAGCACTCTTACATCAGCGCCGATGTCTGCCTTCGGTTGCCCCGGCAGGCTCGCATCTGCACTCATCGGCACAATGAGCAGCACCCCGTCCTCATAGCCGTAATCCACAATGCTGCCCGACTCAAGCCGGCGCGGAGTAGGCCACTCGATCGCCCCAGCGCTGAGCCCAGTAGGCAGATGCCATTCCACGCGCGCCGGTTCGCCCGAATCGCCGGGATTGATCCAGTAAACGTGCCATCCCTTCTCCAGTTGGAAACGCAACCCGACATCGAACGTGCGCCCCGCTGTAATCCCCTGCTTCTCGGCGATCAGTTCCACCGTGCCATGCGGGATGGGCGTGCCTGCCCCCAGCGCACCGACTGCGCCCAGCAATAGAGCAGCGCTAAATATCAGACTCTTCCCCAAGCTTCTACTTTCGCCCGCTACTTCACCCGCGCCAGCGTGAATACTTCCTTCATATCCTTGCCATGATCGAGGAAGGTCCATTCTTCAACGTGATGATCGGGATCAGATTCCGTGAAGCTCGCACGCTGCATGTGTCCGTCGCCCGGCCCGATGTTGGTGCCGTCAAAAAATTCGAAGCCGACCGATTTGCCGTCCGCCGAGATCACTTTCATTCGAGGCTGATTGCCGGATCCGCAGTAGTGCGTCATCAAAAGGCGGTCGCCGTCCATATGGAACATCGTGATCATGTTTTCCGGACCATGTCCATGAATTTCGCTCATCAGCGCCGACCCGCCCGCGGTCATGCGAAAACTCACTTCAATCGGCTGGCCCTGGTTGTTTTTTCCCGCCCAGTTC
>JBAVAA010000347.1:0-2754 GCA_049585515.1 Terriglobales bacterium
GCTGTGCGGTATCCTTTGCCGCCAAAAATGGAAGGAGCATAAGGCAGGTCCTCCGCCAGCGGCACGCCAAAATCATTCACCTGATGAAACTGTGGATAGGTTCCGGTGAGTATCGTTGCGTGGGACGCCGTAGTCAGAGGAACCTGCGAATAAGCGTGAGTAAAAACCACCGACTGGCGCGCCAGGGCGTCAAGATTTGGCGTCAGCCCCCGCTTGGACCCGAGAAATCCCATGCGGTCGGCGCGAAACGTGTCCAGCGTAATCAGGATGACATTGGGTCTTGGAAGCGGCGAACGCGGCGGCGAAGGGGCGGCACCCATCGCGCTAGCCCCCAGACAAATCAGGCACAGCAAACGGCGAATAAAAGACATGCTACAAAAAGTCTACCATCGGCGGATTTGGGTCACAGCCAACCGGAGTTTGGCTTTCAGGCAATCTCTTGGGACGGATACCGAGAATCCAGTCCCAGAGGGGCGAAATATAATAGCCCAGCGCCTCGGCGCTGGGAAAAGTAGGAAGAATGATTCAAGTCCCGTAGGGACGACCGAGTTCTTGCGCACACTCGTTACCCTGAACACGACCGCGCAGAAGGAGTTTTCCGAGCCGTGCCGTGACTGCCTAAAATCCTAGTAGCGTTAAGCCGCTGCGGAATCACGACCAAAAGGCGAATCAGATTCTTGCTAGTGGGGGTTTGCTGATGTTCCAGCGCTCCCCTGCAGCCGCTTCAGCGTCTCCCGCGCCTTGGCGGAATACGGCGAATCAGGAAACGCCTTCAGGTAGGTTTCGAGTTCGCCGATCGCCTCCGTCGTGCGTTTCTGCTGCATATACAGATTCACCAGTTGCAGATACACCTGCGGCATCTTGGGATCAAGCTGCAACGCGCTTTGCAGACTCTTCTCGGCCTGCTCAGGCCGGTTGGTGCGCGAGTAAAGCAATCCCTGCAAAAAATGGCCGAAAGCCGAATCGGGACGTCGCTGCAGTCCATCTTCAATCTCGTGCTCAGCGGCCGGATAGCGCTGCGTCAGCAGCATCACATTCGCAAGATTGAAATACGCTTCCACGTCATTCTGATTTGCTTTCAGGGCGGCCTCAAATTGGCTTTGCGCTGCCTCGAAGTTCCGGCGAGCAAGATAGACAGAGCCCAGGTTATTGTGCGCTGGATAATAGTTCTGAGAATAACTGAGGGCCTTCTCGTAGTGCTGGACCGCCTCATCCGTTCTTCCCTGGTGCTCCGCCTCCACTCCCTTGTCGAACTCCTTGAGCGTCTTTTTGGAAAACTGACGATTATATTCGGCAGGATCGATTAGAAAGGGATTGCTGCCAGCGACCCGGCCTGGCAGAGGTTCTTTTTGGGCGTTGGAGCGCCGAGTGAGAGTGACTTGCACGAAGTTTGTCGGCGAAGTGTCGGGGTTCAGGTCCGTGCTCGCGCTGAACGGTTCGTAGGAATCATCATTCACGCTAACCGTATAGTCGTTCGCGAGAAGATTATAGAAGCCAACTCGGCCCTGATCGTCGGTGTAGGTGCTATTGATGGGAGAACCGCGCAGTGCAAGGCTCACCAGTACCGCATGATCGGGGAAATCGCCGCGGCTTACTCGGACGAGGACGATGATTCTCCCTATCTGGTTCGCCTGCTGGGCATGAAGGTGAGGGGGCAGAAAGAAGGGAATCGGAAGCGCCATCCAGAGAACAAAGCGCAAATCCCTACACATCGCATCACCCCATGAAAATCATACCGTCCAAAAAAATTTAAGGGCTTGCCCCCGGTACGGGAACAAGCCCTGGAAAAGACCAGCGGTCGATTAGAAGCTAACCTTCAACCCGAACTGCAACTCACGTTGATTCAGTGTACCAGCGGCCTGGCCGAAGTTAGGGCTCGTATATTTGTTATGAGCGCCGCCCCCAGCAGTGGCGAGTAGGAAGTTGGTGTGGTTGAACACGTTGAAGCCGTTAGCGTCGAACTTCATGTTCACGCGTTCAGTGAACTTGAAGGTCTTCGACAACGTCATATCGGCATACCACTGGCCAGGGCCAACGAAGTTGTTACGTCCAAGGTTGCCGTAGCACCCCAAACACGGTGTCGAGAAGACAACTCCCGGTGAGGCGTAGCTGTAGGTTTTTGTGCCATCTGGGTTCGACGTTACGGTTCTCCCCCATCCATTTGCCCACGAGTCGTGGGAAACACCCGAAATACCTTTGACACTGGAGTCAGGCCGGTCGTTGGTGCCACCGTCCAAGTTGAAATCGCCCCCGGTGTTGACGCAGTTGTTGGGAATATCGGCTGCGGTACAGGGTATTGCACCGCCCGGGTCATTCTGGGTACCGGGCTCGATGAGGTTGGGCTGAGACGAAGTGTAGGTCTGGAAATGTGGGCCGGTCTGGAATGCCCAAATTCCGTTATACGACCAGCCACCGAGAACAGCTCCCGCCGCTCCTTTCAGGTTCTGTCCAGGCAGTTGATAAACATAATTGAGCACTAAACGATGGCGAATATCGAAGATCGAGTTGCCCCGATCCAGCCCCGGATCCGTATTGGTGGTTGTGTAGCCTTCGCCGGCAGCGGCGCCGTTAGCAGTGGTTGAGCCGCTGTGCCAAGTGGATCCGTTGTCAATAGAGTGGCTGTAGGTATAGTCCACGTTGAACAGCAAACCGCGAGTCATCTGGTGTTTCAACGATCCCTGCAGGGAGTTGTAATTGGAGTTGACCGCGTTCTCCCAGCTACGAAGCTTGAGGTAGTTCGGGTTCAAGCGCCCG
>JBAVAA010000348.1:0-3840 GCA_049585515.1 Terriglobales bacterium
CGTATTACCTGGGCATGATCGATTTTCCTGGGATCACACAATTTTCCTACACTCGCTTGCTGCAAACCGTGAATCTTCCGGACGAAGATCCTTATGACCAGGCTCGGATTCCGGTCGCGAAAGCCGCGCTATTGCACTTTTTCCAGCACAATGGATATTTTCTGGCGAAAGTCGATGTTGCCATGCAGATCGACGATGCCCACCAGTTGGTGAACATCGTTTTCTCCACAGCCATGGGAAAGCGCGCGCGTATCGGAACAGTAAACCTGCATGGTCCCGTATCTTCCGAGCAAGCCATATTGCTGCACAAAACCCGGTCACTCCGAGCGAGATTCACCAAGGCATTGCTCAAGCCGGGAAAACCCTACACTCGCGAGCGCATCGACTCCGCCACCAAATTGATTAAACGAACACTCGTACAACAGCATCGCCTCGCCAGCAAGATCCACGAAGAACCTCCGCAATACCATGCCGACACGAATCGTGTTGACGTTTCTTTCAATGTTGAAGCAGGCCCCGTGGTCACGATTCGCACGACCGGCGCCCGCCTTTCGTCGATCCCGTTCATGTCAGGACATGAAATGAAGAAACTCATTCCGATTTACTCCGAAGGCACAATCGATCGCGATCTGGTGCAGGAAGGCGAGCAAAATCTCGCCGACTATTTCCAGAAGAAGGGGTTCTTCGACGTCAAAGTGACAACGGATTTCCAACGCCAGCCCAATCAAATTCTGCTTGTCTACACAATCGATCGCGGAAAAAAACACAAGGTCGGGCATATTTCATTCAATGGGAATTATCAAATTGCCGCGAAGACCTTGCTGACCTTGGTTGCAATTCACCAATCGCACATCTGGTCGCATGGCAGAATCAGCCAAAAACTGCTGAAACAGAGTGTGAATAATCTGCAAGCTCTTTATCGGGACAAGGGTTATGAAGACGTTAAGATCGCTCCGCTTGTCGCCGAGCACGATCCGACAATCGACGTTACCTTTGAAATCGTTGAAGGCGAACAGACGCTGGTGGATAACATTCGGGTAACCGGAAACCACGGCTTGGCTGAAAATCAACTGGCTGCTCCGCGCGGTTTCGAACTGAAACCGGGTAGCCCCTTCTCGGCGCGCCAGATGACCGATGATCGCAATCGCATCTCGGCCAACTATTATGAGCGCGGATATCTCAATGCCGATGTGAAGGCAACAGTAACCCGCCACCCTGAAAATCCCCGCCGCGTGGATGTCGCCTACGAAATAACCGAGCGTCAAATCGTGCGCGTAAGTGACGTCGTCTATCTTGGACAGAAACACACGAAATTGTCGTTGATCGGAAAAACGGCAAACCTGCATCCCGAGACTCCGATGGAACGAGGACGATTACTCGCGGCGGAAAGCCGACTCTATGACCTGAATATCTTCGACTGGTCGAGCGTAGGTCCCAGAAAACCGATCGCCGATCAGACGGACGAAGAAGCGCTCGTCAAAGTGCACGAAGCCAAGCGCAATGAAATCACGTATGGCTTCGGATTCGAAGTCTCCCATCGCGGCGGCAACATTCCCAGCGGAACCATTGCCGTGCCGGGCGGTCCACCCGTAGGTCTGGGCAGCAATCAGATCGCACCCAGCCAGGCGGTCTTTGCCAGCCCGCTCGGGTCCATCGACTTCACGCGGCGGAATATGCGCGGGTTAGGCGAAACTGCCAGTGCTTCGCTCCTGCTCTCGCGGCTTGACCAGCGCGCCCTAACAACGTATTTGCAGCCTCACTTCCTCGGGTCGTCGTGGAGTTCGCTAAGCAGTTTTTCGATTGAGCGCACTACAGAGAATCCTCTCTTCGCGGCCGGCCTCGGGGACCTGTCATTCCAGCTGGAAAAGCTTCTCAGCCGCAAGACCAATACGCGTCTCCAACTACGTTACGACTTCAACAAGACCGACCTTTCGCACCTGCTGGTATCCGAACTGGTGCTGCCGCAGGATCGTAACATTCACCTTTCCACAGTCTCGAGCACGCTGATCCGCGACACCAGAGACAAGCCCCTTGACGCGCATCGCGGCGTTTTCGCCACCGTCGATTTTAGATTCACGCCGACCGCTCTGGGCTCCAGCGCGTCCTTTGCCAAACTTTTCGCACAATATGCCTATTACAAGCCGGTTCATTCCGTGGTCTTCGCCAACAGCGTGCGGTTGGGTCTCGCCAAAGCCTTTGGGGACAGTTTTGTCCCCACCAGCCAACTTTACTTTTCCGGCGGCGGAACTTCTCTTCGCGGCTTCCCTATCGATGAGGCTGGGCCGCAGCGCGTGGTGCCGTTCTGTAACGTTCTGAAGAACCAGACGGGATGCGTCAACATCACCCTTCCCGTGGGCGGAAGGCAGTTGTTCATCTTGAATTCCGAAATGCGTTTTCCACTTCGAATCATGCGCGATTTGGGAGGAGTCGTGTTTTATGACGGAGGCAACGTTTACAGCGCCATCAACTTCAACAATTTCACGAACAATTACACCAATACGGTTGGGTTCGGTCTACGCTACGCAACCCCAATCGGCCCCATTCGTATCGATGTGGGACGCAATTTGAATCCTGTCCCTGGGATTAACGCGACACAATACTTCATCACTTTAGGTCAGGCCTTTTAATTATGCGATGGCGGCGAATCGTTGGCTGGACGTTGGCACTGCTCGGCATCTTAGTAATCGCCGGAACCGTGGGCGGATATCTGTTTCTTAAGAGCGCCAGCTTTCAAAGGCTTGCCATCCGAAAAATAATCGGGGCCACGAATCAGGCTACCGGCGGCCGAACGGAGATTGGGAACCTCGATCTCAAGGTTTCCACGCTTACCGCACATCTCGATCACATCACGATTCACGGCACTGAGGCGCGCACCCGGCCCCCCTTGCTGCAAATCGACAAATTGACGGTCGGAATCAGCATTCAATCGCTCCTCCGCCGCAAGGTGACGTTGAGCGAATTGGACATCGAACATCCTGTGGCCCATGTTCGAATCGATCGGAACGGCAACAGCAACATTCCGCACGCGCCAAAGAGCGCGAGCCGCAGCCACACAAATGTTTTCGACCTGGCTGCGAGACATGTGCTCCTGACCGGCGGCGAAGTCGATTACAACGACCAGAGCGAGCCTCTCGACGCCGAGTTGTACGGATTGCGGACTGAAGTACGCTTCGAACTTCTGGCAAAGCGCTATCGCGGATCGATTTCGTACGACAACGGTCGCTTTCGCTATGCGGATAACGCTCCGCTACAACACAGCCTGAAGGCCAGATTCAACGCCACTTCTTCTCAGTTATCGCTGGAGTCGGCGGTACTGAAAGTGGGGGGCTCCGTTCTTTCGCTGCACGCGGATCTCACAAACTACGCCAATCCCACGGTGCAAGGCTCTTACGATCTTCGCATTCACACGCAGGACTTCGCTTCGCTGTCGAGGCCCATAACCCCCGCCGGGGATGTCGCCTTATCCGGCAACTTGCACTATCAAAACGCCGCCCACAAGCCACTGCTGCGCTGCATTTCGATTGATGGCCAGATCGTCAGCGACGGACTCCAGGCGTGGTCGCCCGAAGCCCGCATCGACCTTCGCAAACTTCAGGGACGATATCGGCTCGCAAATGGCGCGTTGCAGGCACACGCCGTCAGTTTTGAACTGTTTGGTGGAAACGTCACTTCCGATATCAATATTCAACATCTCGATAGCACGGCTGTGGCTCAAGTCCGAACCGCTGTCAAAGGGATTTCTCTGCAGGCCGTGCAACAAGCCGTGCACGGGTTGGAATTGCAAAACATAGATCTCATCAGCAGAGTCGATGGCACAATCGATGCTTCGTGGACGGGCAG
>JBAVAA010000349.1:0-5193 GCA_049585515.1 Terriglobales bacterium
GTTATGGGCCATCAGTTGAGCCTGACCGCGAATGTAAGCGGGATACATTGTCCCCAGTTGCAGTTGCGCCGGCTGGCCCAGTTCGTATGGCGCGGGAGCCTCGAGAAATACCAGAGCGGCCGCCGAATTGTTGGCATTCAGTTCCAGCGCGGCCTTAATGGTCGGCAACCAGTAGACCTTCAGTATCGTTTGCGATGGGTAGCTCTTTTCCAGTTCTCCTGCAACCGCCTTTGCCCGTCCGACCTCGCCGACTCGCGCAACTCAATCCTCTCGGAGTAAGCCTCTCGCTTTTGTTTTGGGCCTGGATCTGGGGACCGATCGGACTGATTCTGGCGATGCCGATCCTAGGCGCAACAAAGATCGTATGCGATTATGTCGAACCGCTACGCAGCGTCGTGGCTCGGTGAGTCGCTTAGTTGATGCAAGATTCGCGATCGGCGAAGGAGCCGAAGAGTGGCAGGCAGCTCCCTTCATGTCCGTAAGCGTCACAAACGATGCTTTACCTCATGCGTGGCCGCGCTTTTGTTCTGTGCCATCACTTTATCTGGGCCGAACTCGCAAGCCTACTCGGTTCTCACCCACGAAGAACTGATTGACCTGGCCTGGGTTGATTCCATCCGGCCGCTGTTGTTAGCAAAATTTCCCGGAGCAACCGAGGAACAACTGCGTGAAGCACATGCCTATGCGTATGGCGGCTCAGCCGTGCAGGACATGGGCTACTACCCCTTCGGCGAGCAGTTTTTTAGCAATCTGACCCACTACGTACGCAGCGGCGACTTTGTTGCCTGGCTCCTGAGCAATGCACGTTCGCTAGATGAGTACGCGTTTGCCATCGGCGCGTTGTCGCACTACGTTGGGGATTCCACCGGCCACTCCGAGGCGATCAATCGGGCAACCGCGGTTGAGTTTCCCAAGCTGGCCAACAGGTTCGGGCCTTCGGTCACGTACGACGAGAGCCCGCACGGCCATATCCGGACGGAGTTCGCATTCGATATCGCTGAACTCTCCGATGGCGATTTCCCCTCCACGGCCTATATGCGTTACATCGGCTTCAAAGTTCCGCGCAAGTTTCTCGAAGAAGCTTTCCAGAAGACCTACGGGTTCGACATTCATGAAGTGCTGGGACGAGCCCATCCGGCGCTCCGCAGCTACCGGAACTCGGTGCGCAATTTCATCCCGGCTTTTGCTGAGGCGGAAGTAGTGTTGCATCGGCGCCAGTTTCCGCCGCATATCGATTCCGAAGCGGATCGTGTTTTTCGTGAGCGACTGGCAAGAACCGCTCATGAACGAAAGTGGAAGCATACGCAGAAGGGACCGGGAGTCAAGGCGCATCTGCTGGCGGTTCTTGTCTTTATCGTCCCGAAGATCGGACCCGCTTCGGATCTGGCCATCAAGATTCCCAATCCACAGACCTACGAGATGTACCAGAGCAGCGTGAATCACACGGTGGAGATTTTTCGCGACATGCTGCACAAGCTGAGCCACTTCGGAGATGAAGTGAAGTTGGCCAACATCGACCTAGATACCGGAGATCACGTGAAGCCAGGGGAATATCCGCTCGCCGACGCCACCTATGCGCGATTGCTCGAGCGCCTCACCTCGAAACCGGACCGCGTCATCCCGGCCGACACGAAACAGAACCTCATGACCTATTACGGAACCATGGCCGTGACCGACAGACCGAACGCCAAGCGGGATGAACAACTGGCGACGCTTCGAATGATGAAAGCCAGAGACTGACCCCGTGTGACGGCTGTATATTCACGGGACCGGCCGTTCGGTCATCGAAGGCGAAGAAGGCGACAAGAAAGACAAAAAGCGCAACGATCAGATCGTGGCCGTCGAGCAAGATGCCCATAGCTGGGAAGACATCCGGACGATCGACGATCTGGGCAAGCTGTTTGTCCGCGAAGGATTGTGTTGAAACAAGCGGGACTGCTGTCGCGCTGGAAAGCGAAGCCGTCACGCAAGGGCACCGGCTACTTTCTGGTGGGAAAACTCACAGGTCCTGATTCGTAATGCCACCGTTTGAAACTGGAGCACAGCGGCGTATGATCGGCGTCTATGTCGACCCAGGTTTTCCTTCCCGCTAAACGCAAACGCGGAAACCCGAATTGGGGACTCCCCATTCCTCCCCCTCGTCCTCTACCTACCGAGTTTGAGCTGCTGGTCCGGAAACTTCAGCTCAGGCCAAAGGTATACATTTCATCACCGGAACTGTATGCCTGGTGCGAGCGAAACAGGAATCGGTGCTATATCCCGGAATGGCTGCTGGAGCAGTGGGGCCTCACCGTAGATCCAAACATCGTACCTAACCGGCAAACCGTGCGTCACTATCCACTCTTTAGTTTTCTGGTCCCCAAATCACCGCACTAAAATTAGGCTCGACGCCCGCCATTCCAGAAATGCCAAGAGTTCGGAGACGCTGATCCCTGAGTCTAGCAACGAGATCATTTCCTCCGGGCTTACCTCAACCTGCTCACCGAACCGCACAATTCCTTCAGTCCTTCGACGGCTCGCTGTAGGATCGCTTCCGCTGCGAACAAATCCCCGCAATTGTATTTACGCGATGTTGTTTGAAAATGGTTCCCCACAGTCATTCTCAGTTCCTGATTAACAGCACTATCTCAAACTGGCACCGATGCACAGTGGCGGCGGTCACAGTTACGTTATGAAGTTGTAGACCAAATAGGTAAGGAGAGTGCGCTAGGGGGCAGACCGATATGCACAGCGAGGCTTTGTTAAGCCTGCTATGGCCAAAAAGAAAACAGCCCAGTCCCTTCCAGCTATCCGCGCGTACACGAGGAAAACATGACAATCATGGACAAACCTAAGCTTGCGGACGCCGCCTGCAATTGCTCCCAAATAATCCAAGATCAAAAGAACAACTGGCAAGCAGAAACACCGTAGCCCGAATTAACGCTGGTTCACCACCTGTCAATGAACCGTTGGAGTCCACACATCCACTTCGCTCCACGACCTAATTGGGGACAACACCGTTTGCGTCAGACGTTGAAAGCCGCATGAAATCGTTCGCACCGATAAGCCGATTCGCACGGGAGTTGGGAACCGTCGTCGAGTGGGGTCATGCACGATGGTTGGTGCGGAGAGTTGATACTGCAGGCCGCGAGTTTCAAACTTGCATCCCCCGGCGGCTAATACGTTCCGGACCCATTCGCTTTCTCGACCATACGTTAGGGCAATGAGGAATCCGTCCGGCGCTCGAAAAACATTCACCGGCGTCCGGTAAACCTTGCCTGACTTCCGACCTACATGCGTGAGAATGCCGAAGCCGGGCAACCGGGCGGCGAATCGGCTCGTGATTCGGTTCGTAACAGCAAGATTGAAGGCCGCTATCCAGCGTTTCCGAAATCGAACGAGGATGATTGGAACCAGCAGGATTGCTAAAAGGGAGATGACCGAGGCGGCGATTACCATTGTTTGCCGTAGACCTCGTTGCGTTGAACGTCCTCTATAGATGGAACTCAGAATGTGGCGAAGCCGAAGTCAATGAAGAAACCAGCCTATTGCCACCGCAACGATTCCGAGCTTGAATAGCCAGCCCATTGCGAAAGAGGCCACAAATACCCGATGCAGCTTCATAAATGCGGCGTTTGTGAGAATCAGCGGCAAGGGTTCGATCAGCCACACCCCAAATGCCAGCTTGACCGCGCCCGACACCGAGTGAAGACCCAGCCGGGCGGCGACATAGGCGAAGGCCCCACAAGTTAGAAACGGTAGTGGGCTAGTCAGTGCGATCGCTCTGCTTTCGGCATTCTGCCGCCAGACTTCAGGATAGGTATAACGACGATGAAGCCAATCGCCTGCAAAGAACCAGTCAGTTAAAGACGAGACGATACCAGAGCCAACGATGATCGCAGCTATTCGAGCCCAGTTCACACCGTCTCCTCCTTGACTCGCTGGCATTGTACTCGCAAGAATGCGACTCCCCATCATTCTCGTTGCCAGCCAGCTCAGAGCACACTGAAACGCTCGGCTTAGCTAGGAGGCTGCAGCCTGTCTTTGGCATTGATATTGCGACGGCGCATTGAGTCAGTTGTTTTAGGCAGTTTTGGGATCGCTTGCTGTGCTCTCTTTATCTTCTGCGGGATTGTGCCACCCGCCCACGTCGAGAGCCAGATGGTCCGCCTCCCGAGGTCCCCACGAGCCTGGCTCGTATGGATGCAGGGCTGTTTCATTTGCGAGTATGGGATCGACAATCGCCCACGCAGCTTCCACCGCGTCTTCCCGAACGAACAGCATGCCATCTCCATGCAGCGCGTCCCCCAGCAGACGCTCATACGCATCAACCTCGGCGGTCGGCTCCTCGACTACCGAAAGATGCGCGGGTTTAGAGACAAGTTCTTCGCCGGGGCGTTTGATTCGGGCGCTGAGACTAAGCGATATTTCTCCTGGACCCAGGCGGAAGCGGAAAAGATTCCTCGATTCGTCCCCCAAAATGTCGAGCGGAGGCTTTCTGAGTTTGACCAGCACTTCGGTGGTCGTAACCGGGAGACACTTTCCGACGCGAATCAGGAACGGGACACCTGACCACCGCCATGACTGAATCTCCAGGCGGACGGCAGCAAATGTCTCGACTTTGGAATTAGGTGCGACTCCTTTTTCTTTCTTGTACCCATTGAACTGGCCTCGAACCAGATGCTTCGGGTCCAACGGTGGGATGGTGCGGAATACTTTGACCTGTTCATCGCGGATGGCGTCGCAATACAGCCCAGTGGGAGCCTCCATGGCCAGAAAAGCTACAACCTGAAGCATGTGGTTCTCGACCACATCGCGGATGGCCCCGGTAGCGTCGTAAAATTGGCCCCGCCCCTCGATGCCGAACATTTCAGCCATCGTGATTTGGACACTCTCGATGTAATTCCGATTCCAAATCGGCTCCAAGAAACTGTTGGCGAAGCGAAAGAACAGAAGATTGAGGACTGCTTCTTTACCGAGGTAGTGGTCGATCCGGAAGATTTTCGATTCCGGAAGTACCGCATGAAGTGCGGCATTCAAATGCTGGGCCGAAGCAAGATCGTGTCCAAAGGGCTTCTCGACAATGACTCGCGAATTTTTGATGCAGCTCGATTTTGCGAGAGACTCGACGACGCTTGTAAAGAGATTGGGTGGAATTGCCAGATAGTGCACCGGGTGGCTGGCTGAGCCAAGCGTTTTCTTCAATAGGTCAAA
>JBAVAA010000350.1:0-6795 GCA_049585515.1 Terriglobales bacterium
ACCAAGGCTTGGGTCAGTCTTTGGAATGGACCGGAAGTGGCGGAACTGGACCTGACGACCGGGACGGTGGCGCGATGGATCAAACTAGTGCGACCCAGCAATTCCATTGCTCCTAGTGCACACGCCAGTGCCATGCTACTGAGTCCTGATGAAGTCACGTTGTATGTCGCGATGTCCAACGCGGAAGCGGTAATGGCCGTTGATTTGAGGGTTGGAATACCTCTGCACATTTACTCCACTAATTTTGGGGAGAACGATGCTCCAGGTTCGGTCGCGCTCGCGCTCGCCCTTACGCGTGACGGCAAACGACTTTACACCGCCATTCCTTCACTGGATGCCGTCGCCGTCTTCGAGACCCAATACGACGAGCACCCTTTCGATTCGGCGGAGCTTGAACGTCCGAGCGGCTTCATCCCCACCGAGTGGTATCCGAGCGCCCTTGCCATAGCGGACAACGATCTGCTGATCGCTACCGCCAAAGGCGAAGGCAGCGGGCCGAACAATATGAAGGCCAAAGCGCAGATCGGACCTTACCATCGCGATAATCCTTATATTGCGACGTTGATTGGCGGTTCCGTCCAGCGGCTCAAGCTCGCCGATATCGACAAGAATCTCGAAGCCTATACGCGTCAGGTCGAAGAAGACAACCTTCTAAAGGGCGATCCCGGCAAGATTGAGTTTGCGGGCGGCAAAAATCCGATTCACCACGTGATCTACGTCCTGAAAGAAAATCGCACCTATGACCAGATTCTCGGCGATCTTCCGGTCGGCAACGGCGATCCGTCGCTGACGATGTATGGCAAGAACATCACGCCCAACGAGCACAAGCTCGCGCTGCAGTTCGGGGTGCTCGACAATTTCTACGACAGCGGAGAGGTTTCCGGCGACGGGCATCTCTGGTCCACCGCTGCCACAAGCAGCGACTACAACGAGAAGACCTGGCCGATTGCCTATCGCGGCAAAGAGCGCACGTACGACTTCATGGGGGACGTGGCCGGAGCCTTTCCGTTGGAGCAGGGTATTCCGGACGTCGACGATCCGGCCACTGGCTTCCTCTGGGACAATCTTGCGAAAAACAGGCTGAGCTATCGCATCTACGGCGAATTCGTCGCCGCTGTTTGGTGCAAGAGCGAGAAGGCGGAATCGCCAATGGCAGCAACGCCACCTGCTTCGACCGAAACCTGCCCCGTAGCCGAAATCAAGCCTGGAGATCCGTTGCCCGTGAATGTTGGCAACCCGCGCGGCGGGCCGAGTCCGTGGCCGTGGACGATTCCACAGATGAAGCGCATGCGCCCGGCGAAAGCTGCGTTGCGCGATCACTACGATCCGCAATATCCCGATTTCAACACCGATTATCCGGACCAGCTTCGCGCCGATGAATTTCTGCGCGAGTTCGATGAGTTTGTGAAAGGGAAGGGGACCGCCAAGGAGCTTCCACAGTTCACGCTGCTCTACCTGCCCAACGACCACACCGGAGGCACGCGCGTCGGCAGGGCCACTCCGCAGGCCGCGGTGGCGGACAACGATCTGGCGCTCGGACGCGTGGTCGATGCCGTCTCCCACAGCCCTTATTGGGATGATACGGCCATCTTCGTTGTGGAGGACGACGCGCAGAATGGCGCCGACCACGTCGATGCGCATCGCTCGACAGCTTTGGTTATCAGCAAATATGCTCCGCGTACGCCGCACGCGTTTGTCGCTCACAACTTTTACACCACGGTCAGCATGATTCACACGATGGAGACTCTGCTCGGCGTTCCTCCGATGAACCTGTTTGACGCGCACGCGCCGCTGATGGCGCCCCTGTTCTCCGGCCCCGGAACGCAGCCCGCCTATCAGGTTGACGATAAGAATCTACGCAGTGGTTTCCTCTACCGCGTGAACGACCGGAACGCCCCAGGCGCGAAAGAATCAGCAAAGATGAATTTCTCCCGCCCCGATGCGGTGGATACGAAGAAGCTGAATGCAATCCTTTGGCAGGATGCAAAGGACAACGCGACAATGGCCACGATGGACCATAGACCCTAAACAAATCAATTCTTGTTGCCTACTCCGAAATTACTAACCCGCCCTATTCGTATCCTCGACCTCATGAGTTTTGTTTCGCTCTTGCTGCTTGGGCGATAACATATAGCTTACGACTTAACCTCACCGCAGTCGTTGTGTAACTATATGATTTCACAAGGTCGCCAAGTTATCCACCATTCGAGTGGTTGAGTAACTACCGCTCAAACGGCATTCGGATCACATTTATGATGACGCTTGTGGTGACTTGTAATACGAGTCCGACAGTTCAATCTTCGTGACAACAAATTGCGAGGCTGTTACACTCTTGGCGTTTCTCCGCTGAGTGGAGAAAGCACGAGTCGCCCCCGTCGAATGTTCCACATTGCACGATGGCAAAACTCAGCTGGAATGAGAAGGTTGCTCACACTCGACCGGACGGGCCTCGAGGGATTCGCAATGCGTTCCGATCTCACACCATGCTTATCTTCTGAAGGTTTGCAGTCCGCGATTAACGGCGCTCTCCGTTCGCTTGAGGGACGCAATGAGCGATGACAGCTATTACACCGTTTTGGGTGTTTCCGAGAGTGCAACGCAAGACGAGATTAAGCAAGCGTACCGGGACTTGATTCGACAAGTGCACCCCGATAGCGTCCCTAACGCGTCAGCTTACTGGAAGCGGGCCGCCGAAGAACGGAGTAAGGCGATCAATGTGGCTTATCATGTACTGTCGGACCCAGATCAACGCACGTCTTACAATGAGCAGTTAGCCAAGTATTTGCGCAGGCCGATTCCCGCGGCCCCTTCGCCGCCGATAGTTAAAATAACTCCGCCGCGCTCGTATCATCAGGCGCCGTATTCAGAGCGACCTCAGAAAGAAATCAAACGACACGGATATAACTGGCAACCGCTCAAGTTGTGGGCGGCTGAATATCCGCTTCTCGCTTGCTCATTATGCGTCCTTGCGTTGTTGCCGGTGGTTGGTGTGTTCATTAGGCCGACACAAAACAAACTTGCTATCGCTGCCAATAACGCGACCTCTTTCGACGGTTACTATACGGCGTTTCCCTGTTTGGAGCCGCGAGAAACGGTGTCGCCAATCGATGGCAAGCCGTGCCGAAAAGCTGAAGGCACAAACACTACGTCCGAGGTGGTTGAAGCTAGCCCACACGTTAACCACACAAACGCTGTGGCACAACCTCTAGCCTTGACGAACTCTTACTCGGCGTATCCTTGTGGCGAGAAGGAAACAATCTCCAATATCGACCACAAACCGTGTAAAGCGTTCGCCAATTCTAAATGGTTTTATATCGCCTCCGACGGAATTCACCCACTAGGCTCAGAGCCTAACGAGGATGCCTGCAAGCGTATAAACTCAACGAACCTCTCAACCTGCAGAGTCAGGCTTAAGTTTTGTCCTCGAGGAGTGTGGGCACAGGATTGTGTCAGCTATTCAAAATGGAAGAAGAGCGTTGATCCGCCTCGGCAGGAAAAATGGATTCCAGCTTGGCCTTCGCTGTAACGCCATGAAAGCGCTTGACCTGATTACAAAATGCTCCGTTATTGCTTGCCGACCTGATGTTGAGCGTGGGAGGCTTCGACGAGGAGCCTTAGCCGCAACGCTGAAAATAGCAGGTAACTTTCCGGCTGGAGCTTGCGTCCAATGGAATGGGAAACTCTGCCCGCCGCCTTGCCGTCGGGGGTATAATCTTCTCAGCCGACCGGGTTTCCGCGGGGTGTTCACATGTCGTACCGCAAATCGCTGATCTCCCTAACTTTTCTGGCGCTGATCGCTCTACCGGCGCTGGCGCAAGATCAAGGTTCCCAGCCTTCCAACCCGCAGCCACAAGCATCGCAGCCGCAGGCTCAGACCCAGGCTTCACCGCCCCAAGCTTCCCAGCAAGGACCGACTAAGAGCCAGACGGCGCAGACGCCGAGCGCCCAGCCGCCCAGCTCAACTCCCGCCCCGCCCGCTGATTCTTCTTCGAAGACGAGCAGCACGGACGCTACCCCCAGCGGGCCACCTCCCGTCATCCAGGAGCCGGACGCGAGCAAGGTGAAGCACGACGGCAAGGAAGACGACGTTGACGCTATCGGCAACCGCAACATCGGCAAACGCGGCTTGGGCGACTGGTACTCGCTCGAAAGCGAAATCCGGATGGGCAAGCAATACGCGATGCAAGTCGAGCAGAGCGTCAAGCTGGTTCAGGACCCGGTGGTCAACGAGTACGTGAATCGTATCGGCCAGAACCTGGTGCGCAATTCGGACGCGCAGGTGCCGTTTACGATTAAGGTGATCGACTCCGATGAAGTGAATGCGTTCGCGCTTCCCGGCGGATTTTTCTATGTAAACTCCGGCCTGATTCTGGCGGCGGACGAAGAGGCGGAACTGGCTGGCGTGATGGCGCATGAGATTTCGCACGTTTGCGCGCGCCACGGGATGCGGCAGATGACGCGGGCGAATTGGGCGCAGATCGGCACCCTCCCTCTGATCTTCATGGGAGGCGGCATCGGCTATGGGATCTATGAAGCGAGCAGTCTGGCGCTGCCGATCACGTTCATGAAGTTCCAGCGCAATTTCGAAGCGGAAGCGGATTATCTCGGCCTGCAATACATGTATAAGACCGGCTACGATCCGCAGGCTTTCATCAGTTTCTTCGAAAAGATTCAGGCAAAAGAGAAGAAGAAGCCGGGCACAATTGCCAAGGCTTTCGCCTCCCACCCGCAGACGCCCGATCGAATTGCGGCATCGCAGAAAGAGATCGCGACTATCCTTCCGGCGAAGGCGCAGTACATCGTTACCACTTCGGAGTTTGACGATGTGAAGTCGCGGCTGGCTACGATCGAGAACCGGCACAAGGTTATCGAACAAAAAGATGGAAGCAAGCCCAGCCTGCGCCGTGCTTCAACCAGCGACAGCAAGACATCCAATGGCTCGGACAAGAGCGACGATGACCGGCCGACGTTGAAGCGGCGGGACGACAATCCGGACCAGACTCAACAGCAGTAAGGAAATTGCGGGAACAATGAGAACCGGCGGGATGCCCGCCGGGTTTTTTATTGCGTAAATCGGTTGCGGAAAAACCGGCTGCCATTCAGCCGCGTCCCAGAGGTTGCGGAAAAGAGGGATTTTGCCACCTCAGCCCCCAAAGGGGCGTCTCATTGCGAAGGACCTACGGTATCGCTAAGCGATACTCTGATACGAAACCGGTGTTTTTCCGCAACCTCTCGAACTCGTGCCCTTCCCGTCCGTTGAGAAGTCAGAGTTTCTCGACAGTCTCTTTAGCAGCCGACGAGCGACGGATTTGGCGCAAGCATACAGGTTCTTTGTGTGACTCTGCCGCTACGATCCCGCAGCTACCGATTTTACTGTGATCGTGCTGCCGTCCACTTCTCCCGTTACCTTTGCTTTTGCCCCGGCCAGATCGTATAGCTTATCGAGGGCGGCCTTGTCCGAAGTTTCCAGGATGTAGACCTTGTCGCCGACCACGAGCGCGTAGTTCGATCCATGCTGGACGCAGGCGCGCGTGCAGTCCGCGGCCTTGCCGGGCATTTGATGTTTTGCGCCGCACATGGCGTCGCTCACTTCGCCAGTTAAGGTCTGGTTCTTACCCGCCGCCAGCGCCGGAAATGCCGCGATTCCGACCATTAACTGCATTCCGAGAACAGCTGCTGCAATTCGATTCAGTTTCATTCTGCTTCTCCTGTGGAAAAGGATAACGGTTAATTGGATTTTATCTCTTTCCAACCCTTACGTTGGGGGTTACTGCTACCTGAAACGGATTTCGACGTCCACCGTCTTATCCCCGGCGTCGGGCGTCTCGTGAATGCTGACGTTCCACGCAACGCCGCGGGGAAGAAGTTGCCTGGTATCGTCCAGAAATTTCTTGGGATAATCGGCGTTGTAGGGCTGGCCCTGGCGCAGTGTCCACGCCGCCTCCATTTGAGCCTTGGCTTGCGTATCGAGACCCAGGATTTCCAGCTCTCCCATCTTGTACCGGTCGCCTTCGACGATCAGCAGGTCGTAGTGCACCGTACTCTTTTCGTCGTCAAACTGCGCGTCGGGCTTGATTTGAACGGCCATGTATCCACGGCTGCGGTAGAGTTTGTCCACGGTCTGGACATCGTCGAGAAAACGCATGGCATCGGCGGGTTGCCCTGGCGGCATATGGAGGAGGGGCGCCAGTTCGGTGGTGGCGATGGCTGAGTTGCCCTTCCAGTCCACCGCGGAGGTGGAGTAGATCTTGCCGGGCGTCACTGGGATGATGGCATCCACTTCGATTTCGGTGGAAGGTATTGAATCGGCGGCCGAAGCAGGCTGAGGCACAACGCGCGCGTCGGAGGGCCCAAACTCCGCCTTCAAATAACCGCGATGAAGGTACACGGGCAGCAGATCAAACTTGGCAACTGCCTGGAGGGAAGAGCGTGCATATTCCGCTCCCGTAACGCGGGCGGCGGCTTTTGCTAACAGGGCGGCTTGTTCCGGCGATGCTCCCGGGAATTCAACATTGCGAATGCGAATGCTGACTTCCTCGACCCGATAATCGATCGCCTTCAGGGAACCGCCCGAGTCGTCTCCGGCGCGCAGATAGTCTACTCGGCCGGGGTAGTTTTTCTCGCTGAGAATGGCTTGCAGCGCTTCTGACACGCGATCCGGGAGGTTGCCGGCAACCGGCAGCAATTGCTTAAAGAGCGGAACCCGGCTTTGCAAAGCGGTGTGCAGTTCGGCATCGGTAAACCAGACAAAGTTTTCGAAATGCGCGGGAACCAGCTTGCTTTTGTCAGTATCGG
>JBAVAA010000351.1:0-4601 GCA_049585515.1 Terriglobales bacterium
CTTTACAACGTCGGAAAATCGGTGCGCCAACTTCTGGGTGTCACCCATCTTCTCTCAGTTTTCGAGGAGATCGGCAGCGGCAACATCCGTTGCGGATGAGTTCTCACCGACCTCGTTGGTGGTTTGAGTGTCGCCTACAAAACAGCGAGGGTGCCCCACTTCTCGCGCTTTTCGAGAAGTGGGCTTCTCTGCGGCTGATTGCTAGGGGCGCGATCCCTTAGTCCAATCCTCGACCTTAAGCTTCTTGATCCGCCCAAACGCGCGATCATTGGTAACAAGAATCGCGCCCACCGCAAGCGCGTGGGCGCCGATCATTACATCAAGGTTTCCCATCGGCCGGCCCTCCCGTTCGAGCGTAGCCCGAAGATGACCATATTGTTGGGCTGCGTCTGAGCCCCAAGGCAGGATCATCACGCGCAGAAAGAAGTCGTTGATCAAAGCGTGCAAGCGAGCAGCCTGTGGAAGCCGCGCCGCTCCAAATCGCAACTCGCCTTCGGTAACCGCGGATATCGCGAGGTCTGCCATCGGCACCCTCACCAAACGCCGATCCACGGCCGCGTCGTTCCCTTTGATAACACAGCTCGCGATATTCGTATCGAGAAGATATCGGACCGCCATCAGAACAACTCGCGCTTCTGTGGCACCTCATCCCGCCGGTCGGCCATGAACTCATCGGGAATATTTGCTTCCCGCCTAAGCTTGAAGAAGCTGTCCCACGATTGGGGGCGCCGCGACAAAATCACGTCGCCGGTACCCTGGTCCTGTCGGATGAAAACCTCGCGGCCTTCAAATCGAAATTCCGCAGGCAGACGAACCGCCTGACTGCGGCCATTCAGAAAAAGCTTCGCCGTGCGCGACATAGGCATCTCCAAGATGGTATATACCATCATATATCACATAGTGTCAACTGATAATCCAAGTCGAGACCGAGGCCAAACTTGGCGAGAAGCTTTTCGGTCACTCCATCGAACATTACAATCCAAGAAACAGGATTCCCGATGAAGAACAACCCAGCGGTGCGTGTCACATCTGAGATCGCGATCTGCTGCTTGATGATGCTGGCGGTCGGTTGTGGGGCGGTGGCAGCAGCACAACCCCTCTCCCACCAAGCTTCACGCTCACCGCGTCGCCGCATTCGCTACTGGTTTCGCAAGGTTCCACCAGCGCGACGGTCGAACTGAACATACAATCGGTAAATAATTTTCAAGGAACAGTCAGCGTGAGCCTGCAAGGCCTCCCTGCTGGAGTTACCACCTCGCCCACATTCCCGCTCTCCATCAATTCGGGCAGCAGTCAATCCGCGACCCTCACCATCGGCAATATGGTGCCGCGCGGAAATTACAACGTAACGTTTAGCGGGACCAGCGGCACGCTCACCGGCAGCGACTCGCTCCTGCTCACCGCTAGCGGCGAGGCGATCAACGGCCCGACGCAGGATTTCAAAAAGCAGGTGATCTATCAGATCGTGACCGACCGCTTCTTCGATGGCGATACCAGCAATAACAACCCGCCGCAGAGCCCTGGGATGTACGACTCCACCAAAACGAACTGGCAAATGTACTGGGGCGGAGACCTGGCAGGGATTCAGCAGCAAATGGCTTATCTGGCGGGCATGGGGATCACGGCAATCTGGATCTCGCCGCCCGTCGATAACATCGACGTCCTCGCCAACTTAAGCGGCACGTCCTACGTCCCTTATCACGGCTATTGGGCGCGCGACATGCAGCAGATCGAGGAGCACTTCGGAGACGTCAACAACACTTGGACGGCCTTCGACAATCTGGTGACCGCAGCCCACCAAAACGGGATCCGGCTGATTGTTGATTTTGCCGCCAACGACAGTAATCCGGACGACGGCGGCGAGTCCGGCGCTTTGCTAAACAATGGCCAGCCCTTCGCCAGTTATCAGAACGATCCCGCGCCCCCCAACAACCTTTTTCACCATAATCCGACTATCACAAACTACAACGATCCTTTCCAACTGCAGTACTACACTCTGGACGACTTGGCCGACCTGAACCAGGAAAATTCCCAAGTGGATGGCTATCTAAAAACCGCGGTGGCCCAGTTCATGCAGCACGGAGCCGATGGCTTCCGTCTCGACGCAGTCAAGGACGTAACCTGGGGTTGGGAGTACAGCTTCGCCAACGCCGCCTTCACCGCCGGACCAACCTTCCTCTACGGAGAGTGGGACATCAGCGGGACCAGCGATCCAACTTATTCCGACTCGGTCGAGTTTTCCAACCGAAGCGGGATCTCTCTGCTCGATTTTCCGCTGGCGAACGCAATGCGCGATGTGTTCGCGAACAATGGCGACTTTCACGAAATCGACAATACCATCAGCCAGGAGAACAGCGATTTTATTTCTCCCAATGACCTTGTGACCTTTGTCGACAGCCACGATATCCCGCGCCTGCTGAGCGTCGACAACGATCAGAATCGTTTGAATGAAGCGCTGGCCCTGCAACTCGCCTGTCGCGGAATTCCAGTCATTCTCTACGGCGATGAACAATATCTGCACAATGACACCAACGGCGGAAACGATCCCTATAACCGGCTCTGGATGTCATCGTTCGCCACAAACACGACGGCTTACCAGCTCATTAATCAAATGGCGAACCTGCGGCAAGCGAATCCCGCGCTGGCCTATGGCACGTCGCAACAGCGCTGGATCAACAGCGACGTGTACATCCTGGAGCGGCAGTTCTTCAACGACGTCGTTCTCATTGCCGTGAACAAAAGCGAGACGGCGGCCTACAACATATCCGGCCTCTACACCGCGCTCCCGCCCGGCACCTATGTCGATTATCTGAATGGCTTGATGGGCGGCCTTTCCATCCAGGCGAGCGCAGGCACGGGCGGAAACAACCCCATCACCACTTTCAGCCTACCGGCCCACACGGTCTCAGTATGGCAATCGTCGGCGCCTGCGAACTCGCCGGAGTTGGGATCGCTGGGCCCGCGCCTCGCCCAAGCCGGACTCGTCGCATCCGCCGCCGGCGATGGCTTCGGATTGTCGCCGGGAAAGGTTCTGGTAGGCTCCACTGCGGCCGCAATCCAATCCTGGTCCGACTCCTCTGCAACCTTCGTGGTACCTTCCGTGCCGCCCGGCAATTACAACATTACGGTCCAGTCGAATGGCGGAGTAACATCCAACCCTCTTCCATTCGTTGTTCTCACGGGAAAAGAAATTCCTGTGACCTTCACGATCGACAATGTCCCGCTCTCTACGGGAGCGTCCGTGTACCTGACAGGAAACATCTTGGAACTGGGAAACAATGTTCAGAGTGCGACCTCAGCGGTCGGGCCGCTGTTGGCGGTGCCGGGCTCGAACACATCCTGGTTCATCAATGCATCGGTGCCGGCTGGTCAGCAGGTTCAGTTCACATTCTTCCAGGTGTTGTCCAACAGTAGCATCGTTTCGGAAGGCACGCTTCACTCCTACAGCATCCCGAATAGCGGCGTGGGAAGCGTTTCAGTAAGTTGGTGAGCATGGGCGCGCCAAGGCGACTAAGCTACAATCCCCAAATGAAGAAATGTTTCACGTGAAACATTGTACTCGTCATATTGTACGTACATATCCGCACATCGCCTTAGCTGACAATAAGTTAGAGGCAACGATGGCGCCGGCCCACTTGTTTCCTAAGTTGTTGATAATATCTGTATGAAACAAATCGGCGTTTGCGATTCAGCTTCGGAAGTCGGCAATGCCGTTCCATACTAACTGCACTGCAATCGCCAGGATCAGGAATCCGAAGATGCGATTGATCGCGCCCACCGCTCCGGGGCCGAGGCGCTTGACGAATGGGCCACCGAAGTACAGCAACAGGTAAACGGTCAGGCCCAGTGCGACGATCCCGATCACCATGCCCAGATAAGATAGAAAGTCGCCCACATGCGCGGCTAGACCCATCACAACGCCGATCGAACCGGGGCCGGAAAGCATGGGCATGGCCATGGGCGTCAGCGAAATATCCTCTTTTGTCAGAGCTTCGTTGCTTTCTGCCATTGTCAATCGACTCGAGCCGGTCACCATGCCCCACGCCGTGTTTGCGACAATCAGTCCGCCTGCGATTTTCAGTACGGGCAGCGAGATTCCGAAGAAGTTCAGGACAAACCGGCCAAACAGCATGAAGGTGATCAGGATCGCGATTACATAGAGGGATGTTTTCAATGCGGTGCGGCGGCGCTCTTCGGACGTGAAGTTCGCGGTGAGAGAGAAGAACAGCGGAATGCCGCCCAGTGGATTCACAATGGGGAATAGGGCGAGGTAGGTCGTCGCTGCGGCTGACGGCAGGTCGTGCAGAACGTGTTGGATCGCAATCTGCGGGTTCATCGGTCGTGACAGTCCAGCCCCTAAAGGGGCGGCTCTCTCATCGAATTTGCGGCATCGCTAAAGCGATGCCCTGATACGAAGCACGAGTCGTTCGGGTGATCTTATGCACCTATTGATATTGCTCACAGCACCATTGCTCTTATCGGTATTGCTCCAGCGCCATCGCGGCCCGATTCAGGGCGGCTGCCAGTGCTGCTATTTGTTGTTCGGTGCGGTGGAGATCGCCGCGATCGATTGCCTCATTCACTCCCGGAATCACTACGGC
>JBAVAA010000352.1:0-1777 GCA_049585515.1 Terriglobales bacterium
GGCCCGCTCAGCGTCATCGACCCTACGCAGGCGCCGCCCGGCAAGCACACGACCTATTGCTGGCACGTGATGCCGCGCCGGCCGGACCTCGGCGGGCAGAGTCATGAAGAATTCAAGCGCGAATTCGCGGAGAAAATCATCGAGACGTTCGCGCGTTACTGCCCGAACCTCACGCGCAAGAACATTATCAGGCAATATGTCTACACCGCCGAGCACTACTTTGGCAGATTACTCACGCTGCTGTTTGGTGCCGAGCCACGTCCGACAGTGCGGACATCGCCGAGGATTTGGTTGAATGATGAGGCGGACGATAGCGTGGCGCACGGCTGGCAAAGTTGGTTGAGGCGGTGGCCCGTTGATTCTTTTTTCCCCGCCTCACTTTTGTGAGGCGGCGATGCTGGAGGAAGGCGTAAGCGATCATCGTCATGAGCGCGTGACGATGAAGACCCTGCCAGGACCTCCCTTCGAAGTGGTCGAGGCCAAGTTCCTCTTTCAGTTGTTGATGGGCCTGCTCGCAGATCCATCGGGCCTTGATTGTGGCAGCCAAGTTGCGCAGGTCCATCTCGGCTGGCAGGTCGGCAAGATAGTATTTCTTTTCTCCCGACAAGCGTTGCTCACCGATGAGCCAAGCCTCATCACCTGGAAGATGCTGCTGACCTTTATCCCATATCCGCTGAGGAGGTCCGTCGGCGGTGCGCACACGGACAGCAGCAAATCGGGCTTTGAGCCGGCCTTTCGTCCCGCTTCGCCAGCTCACATTTTTCCACTGGGCATTGGCCAGCATGTCTTCAGCCACTATCGATAGAATATCTGGCACGTGCCGCTTACGGGGCCGCCCCCGAACTTTGGTAATCGGCCAAATGAGCTGCACGCCGACAGGATATACCTTGAGGTGACGAGGGATGCCGACCGCCCAGGCAAGCTTGCGAGCCGTAAGGCCCCGACGGAACGGCGCACTGGGTCCGTAACCGGCATCCGCCACCACACAGCCGAAGCGCACACCGACCGACATCATGCGATCGATCTCAGCGAGCGCGATCTCCGGTTTTGTCCGCGCAGTTTGATATTCGACCGGGACACCAGCTCGCTTTAATCGCCCCCGATCGCTCGTCCAACCTTCGGGCAGAAAAAGGCGCAACGCCACCATCACCGGTACTTCGTCGCGTGCGAGTGTCAGGGAAACCAGTGTCTGGCAGTTGGCCGTCTTGCCCAGCACTGAGGCATATTGAGCAGCGACCCCGACCGAATGCGTACCCTTCTTCGGCACAGCGGTATCGTCGATCACCAACACCGCATCGCTACCACCGACGAGCCGGTCCGCTTGAATGAGCAGTTCCGTCTCCAAGGGCACGGCATCCCAGACGCCGGCCGAGACGAAATGATGCAGCTGATCATAGTCGCCCGGTGCAAGCCGTTCTGCCATGGGCTGAACACTCTTACGATCACCCGGCCCGATCAGCCCAGCCACATAAAGCGGACACATCCGCCGCCGCGCCTTGTGACCCAAGCGATCCAAGAACGGTTTGAGCCAGCGTCCAAGATCGTCTTCCCAATTTGACTTCGTTCCCGCCATGGTCGGCCCTCCAAAAGCCGACCACCCATGAATCATCGAAAAACTGATTTGGGAATCCCGTCACACCCGCAATTTGCCGAAATCTGCCAAAGTAGTGCTAGTCACGTGAATCTAAAGTCGCTGCGGACTCGACTCGGACATCGCGCGAGGTCCGCTGAGTGCCATTAAGCGACAACCCGACACAAAAGGAGTGTTCGCTCACAT
>JBAVAA010000353.1:0-1594 GCA_049585515.1 Terriglobales bacterium
GAATGCCCCTGGCTAATACAATGAGGCAAGTCTCCTATCTGCAGAGGAGCACCTCGCGGGCCAGATCAAGCATCGAATAGAGAGTACGGAAACGACTCAACCAGCGGGAAAAGTATGACCATCCTCGATTACTTCAAGTCGCTGAAAGAGCCGGAACAACGCCTCGCGTGGACCGTAGCCATCGTCGCCGACGCGCTTCAGATCGTTGCCTTTCCGTTGTTTGTCGAAGGAGGTATCTCGCCCGCCGACTCAGCGCTCGACCTGATCGTCGCCTTCGTGATGATTCGCCTGCTCGGATGGCATTGGGCTTTCCTGCCGACGGCGGCAGCAAAGCTGATTCCCGGCGCCGACCTTTTTCCCACTTGGACCACCGCCGTATGGTTCGTCACCCGCCACAAGATGCAGTCCGGGGAACCGGAAATTCTGCCTCCCGGACCGGCTCCGGAAGCGCGTCGTTAACAATCGCCTCAAAACGGTCTGTTCGTTTTTCGTAACAAGAATCTAGCCAACCGCCGGTACCCAGTGGGCAGCTAATGCTGCCGTCTCTGCTGTCGCAGCCTCTGGAGCTTGTACAGCAGCGTTTGTTCGTATTTCGTAACAGAAATCCATCCCGCCACCGGGTAAAAGAGGACCCATATAGCATTCGCACGGGGTGCGACCCCCTCGTGACGGAAAATCCCTAGGTGTGCCTGTATGTCTAAGGTCTTCCGTCTGGTCGGTAACCAATCCGGCCCGCACCCTTTGTTGATCTCATCTTGTTTGATCTCATCCATGGCGAACATGCGGCCCCTATTCCCCGTGGAAGTCCGATAGCGCGACGTTTTCACAAGTTGGGGATCCCGGTCCTACCACGTCCCATACCGGTTCCGTTGTGGCCGTTCCCGCAATACGTTAATCATCACCACGCCCGCAACGAATCCTCCCACATGCGCCCACACGGCGATCCCCGAAGTCTGGCCGGTTTCATCGATTGCGGTCACTGTGCCGCTCAGGAAATTCACCACGAACCAATACCCGAGCATCAGCCACGCCGGAACGTGAAAGAAAAATATCGGCGGAAACCAGACCAGCACCCGCGCCCGGGGATACAGAATGAAGTACGCTCCCATCACCCCCGCAATCGCTCCGCTCGCGCCCACGCTGGGTACGCGCGAGGCCTGATTCAAGAGAATGTGTGTGGCTCCGGCCGCCAGTCCGCTGATGAGGTAAAACACCAGATACAGGAAGTGCCCAAGGTAATCTTCGACGTTGTCGCCAAAGATCCACAGAAACAGCATGTTCCCACCCACGTGTAAGAATGAGGCATGCACAAACATCGAGGTAAACAATGGCAAAATGGCGGTAGCCAGGCTGTCGTAGGAGTGTCCCGTGAGCACGGCCAGCGTATGATGAGGAACCACTCCGAACTCATACATGAAACCGGCCAGCGCCCGATGGCTGACCGAAAGCTCCCACAAAAAAACCAACACGTTGAGGACGATCAGAAAATAATTGACGAACGGCGTCGAAAAAGTGGGCTGGTCGTCGCGAAGAGGAATCATTTAATTTGTAATTGGTAATTGGTAATTTAAACAGCGATGTCGCTAAGCCGCAC
>JBAVAA010000354.1:0-10675 GCA_049585515.1 Terriglobales bacterium
TGTATGTTCAGGATGACTGGCGCATCCATCCTCGTTTGACTCTAAACCTGGGAGTGCGCTGGGAGTATTTCGGTCCGCCGCACAATTTCCAGCCCGGTCTCGATGCCAATTTCTACGAGGGTACACCGGTTTTGCAGCCAAATCCGGGGAACAATCCGTTCTGGCCATCGTCCACCAGTCCATATTTCGCGCTGTTCACCACCGGCGCAGTACAACAGAGAAATCACGACCTCTGGAACAAAGACTTGAATAACTTCGGTCCGCGTTTCGGATTTGCCTATGACACCTTAGGAAACCAGAAATTGGTTCTGCGGGGCGGATTCGGAATCAACTATGACCGGCTGTACAACAACGTATTCGAGAACATCCGCTTCAATCCGCCCTTCTTTGCTGTCGGCGAACTAGGAGACCTTGCGGTAGGAGTGCCCGTCACTAACGGTGTTGCCTCGTCGCTGGTGACATACCCGTTCACCGGTACCTCTTCGTTCTTGAATTACCCATTGACGCCCTCGATCCGCGCCATGGACCAGAACTTCGTGACGCCGTACTACGAGCAGGCGCACTTGGGTTTCCAATACCAGATCGCCAAAGACTTTGTGTGGGAGTCAAATTACGTGGGCACATTTGGCCACAAGCTGACCGACATTGAGGGCCGGAATAATTACGATGGGAAAAATATCGTTGGAAAGGATTCGCTCGGTCATACATACCAACACACGCTGGTGAACCCGAATCTGGGCAACATCAGCTTCCGCACGAACTGTTGCGACTCGAACTATCACGGATTTCAGACGACTGTGATCAAGCGCTTTTCCGGCGGTCTGCAATTCAACGCCAACTATACTTTTGCCAAGGCGATGGACGACGTCAGCGATGCCTTCACCACCAAGAACGCAAGCGCTGCCGCCTATCCGACTGACAGCGCGAACCCGCACTTTGACTACGGCCCGGCCGACTTCAACGTGAAGCACCGGATCGTCGCCAGCTTCCTTTATGACCTGCCGTTCGCGAAATCGAACCGGTGGATTGGTGGCTGGAATGTGTCTGGAATCGTATCGTGGCAGACAGGGACTCCGTTCTCCGTCGATGACAGCGCTGTGGACAGCAACAAGGATGGCCAATTCAACGACCGGGGGAACTATACCGGTACCGGGCCGATTACGAATGCCGAAAACCATCACCAGGAGCCGTGGCGGGGCTATCTGAATCCAAGTCAGTGGGGAATGCTCAATACAACGGCGCTGCCTTGCCCGGCAAGCGTCAACATGGGCCTATGGTGCGAGGGAACGGCTCTTGGCCAGATGGAGCGTAACACTCTAGTGGGCCCGGGTTTCTTCAACACGGATCTGGGGATCAAGAAGGGCTTTAAGCTTACGGAGACCTCGACGCTCCGATTTGAAGCTAATTTCTTTAACATCTTCAACCACCCGAATTTCTTATATCCGGAGCCTAATATAAACTCTGGGACGTTCGGACAGTCGACCGCAACGTTCGATAATAATGGTCAGTCGGGTGGCCCGCGCATCACGCAGTTGGCGGTGCGGTTCGACTTCTAACTGAAGTTATTCGTATCTCAGGCCGGCCGCGAGGCCGGCCTTTTTTTGTTCTGGCGGGCAGGTCAGGATCGCCGATCTGCAACCGAAGGTGAGGCGGGCGTGCTAAGCTTTTCGTATCCATTATGCGGTTTTTTCGGTGTTTGCCCGTTATTCTGCTTCTGCAGTGTTGTTCCTTCGCCGGCACGGCGCCGGCTAAAACACAAAAAATTGCCAACAGTCCATCGGCAACGACCAAACCGCCAAACATCATCCTGATCACACTCGACACGGTCCGAGCCGATCGCACGGGTTTCCTTGGATCGAATCGCGGTCTGACCCCCAACCTCGATGCATTGGCCAAACAGAGCGTGGTTTTCGCGCGCGCATACGCTCAGGTTCCTCTGACGACTCCTTCGCACGCTGTCCTGCTGACGGGAACCTATCCGCAGTACAACCACGTAGACGACCTTGCCGAACCACTGCGTCCGGAGCTTCCCTATCTGCCCGATCTGCTTCATCAGCACGGCTATCACACTGCGGCGTTTGTTGGATCCATTGTCCTTGACCCCGAAAGAGGGGCGGCCACAGGTTTCGACCGCGGTTTTGAGTTTTATGACGCCAACTTCCACAATTCCGCGCCTGGCGAAGACCGCTATCAGAGCCTGGAACGCCGCGCCGAGGAGGTCGCCAACCACGCCATGGGCTGGCTCAGCCATCACCAGCAGCCACCGTTTTTCATCTGGCTGCACTTTTACGATGCGCACGAACCTTATGATCCGCCGGAGCCGTTCAAAACCCAGTATGCCTCCGAGCCTTACGACGGCGAGATTGCCTACGTGGATTCGGTCGTCGGCAGCGTCCTGGAGGTGCTGCAGCGGCATGGGCTTTTCGAAAACACAGTCATTGCGGTGGCCGCTGACCACGGGGAAGCCTTTGGCGAACATGGGGAAAGGTATCACGGTGTTTTTCTGTATGACGAGACGATCCATGTCCCGCTGCTGTTGAAACTGCCGGGCGAAAAGTTTGCCGGCAAGCACGTGGAAGCCCGTGTCGCGCTCGCGGACGTAGCGCCGTCATTGCTGCAAGCGGCGCGAGTTTCCGTTCCTTCGACCATGCAGGGTCAATCGCTTTTCCCGCTGATCGATATTCCGAAATCGGTTCCGAAATCTGGTCCGAAGTCTGCCGGAGGTAAGGAGAAGTCACCGGACCGCGCCATCTATTCCGAGTCCGACTACGCCCATCGGGCTTTCGGTTGGAGCGAGTTGCGCTCCTGGCGGGTGCAAAAATATCTTTATGTACAGGCGCCGAAAAAAGAGTTGTACGATCAATCCTCTGATCCCGCTGCGCTCAAGAATCTGGCGCCGGACGCGCAAGCGGTTGCCGACACCCTCGACGGCCAGCTCTCGACTTTCTGGAAGAAGACGAGCGGCGCGGCGGCCAAGCAATCGGAACTAGATCCAAGCCAGGTGGAAAATCTGCGCGCCCTAGGATACTTGAGCACCGGTAACGAAAACTCGAACAATAAGGAAAAAGCTCCAGTTGACCCCAAGGACAAGATCGATTTCGCGAACAAGCTTCACGATTTTTTGGCCGATCTTGAATCGGACCGTTTCGAAGCGGCCTTCGCAGGTCTGCACGACATAACGCAGCGATATCCTGCCGACGCGGGTACCGCCTATCTCGAATTCGGTAGAGCTTTGAATCACCGTCAAAAATACCAGGAAGCCCTGCCGATCCTGCGCACGGCCGTGGAGAAGCTGCCGGACTCGTCGATGGCGCATTACGAACTGGGTCTGGCACTGGTCAAACTGGAGCAATGGGAAGCCGCGCTACCAGAGGTTCAGGCGGCCGTGGAGCATAAGCCGAGTTCAGCTCAGTTGCACTTCGATTTGGCGGTCGTATTGATCCACCTGAAGCATGTTTCCGAAGCGGCTAAGGAATACCAAGAAACTTTGGATCTCGATCCCGATCACTTTCAAGCTAACCTGTTGTACGGACGACTGCTTCTTTTGGACGGGCATCCGGAAGCGGCGCTCCCCAAACTAAGCCGTGCGGTCAAAGTCGATCCGGAATCGGCGGAGGCTCACGGTTTTCTGGCAGTTGCCTATCAGCGACTTGGAAAAACAGTGGATGCGGAACGGGAACGAGCGCAGGCTGTAAAGCTGAAGGCTCAGCCGCCCGAGTAATTTCGCCCTACCTACTTTCCGCCCTTGCTTCGTTCGCGTTTCGCGTCTTCGGTTCGTCCGGTGTGGTCGTAGGCTTCGGCTAGCGCTAAATGCCCGGAGGCGAAGGCGGGCAGACGGCCGACGGCGATTTCTAGATGCACGATGGCGGTCTTGAAGTCGCCGGTTTTCAGCAGGCATGCTCCCATTTCATAGTGCGCCCAGGCGGAGTCGGGTTGCAGTTCAATTGCCTTGTGGAGATGCTTGACTGCGTCGGCATATTGCGCCTTTCTTGCGAGCGCCACGCCTAGCGTGTACTGCGCCAGATAGAGATTGGGATCGGCGGAGACTACGGGTTCGAGTGAGGCTATGGCTCGCTCTGGTTTCAGCTGGTCGCGGGTGGCGGCTTCGATCACTTTGTTTGCGATCGCTATTTTGTCTTTGGGGTCGGTGCCCGAGACCGCGGCTGCCGATCCGGACGACTTTTGCAGTCCGACGTATCCGAGCGATGCGAGTTTCTGCATCTCGGAGGAACTCAACTCGGCAGTGGACTTGCCGGCCTCGCCATTGAAATGGCGGTCGAAGTTGTCCAGTTGCGCGGCCATGGTGTCGAGCGTGGCCTTCGAGGTCCGGGCCAGATCGTGGATGGCGCCGGGGTCGGCAATCAAGTCGTAAAGTTCGGGGCGTGGGGCGCGAATGTAGAGATACTTTCCTGCGTGCCAGGATTCGAGAAGGCTCCAGCCGAAACCGCGTTGCGGCAGATCGCTTCGGGAATAGACGGGCTGGTCATTGTTCCCGCTCACGCCACCGGGATTTGATTTAGCGATCCGCAGCAGCGACTGTCCGGGCATTTGCGAAGGTACGGGAACGGCGGCGATTTCCAGCAGCGTGGGGGCGATGTCGACGAGTCTGACCTTCCCGGCCACTCGCACGGGCTTGGCGGCGGGTTGAGCTTCGGGAAGTTTGATTAGCAGCGGGACGTGCGTTGTCTCATCGTAGAGAAAAATACCGTGCGAGTCTTCGCCGTGCGCGCCCAGGCTTTCGCCTTGATCGGCTACCACGACCACGGCCGTGTTTCCGTAGATTTTTCGTTGTCGCAGGGCGGCGATCAGTTTGCCGATGGAGGCGTCGGCTGCGGTGACCGCGGAGTTATAGGAAGCGGTGGGCGCGCTGGCATCGCCGATGTGAATCCAGAGGAAGAATTGACTTTGCGTATTATGGTCGAGCCAGGCGACGGCGTGCGCGACAACCTGGTCTCCTCGGCGTCCGGTTACTGGAGGACGAGGATCGCCTGGGATCGCGGGCCGAAAGTTGGCGTCATAAGTTTGAAAGCCTCGATCGAAACCTTGAGCCAGGCCGTTCTGCGGATCGAGATCGATGGACCCGCCGAAGGCGGCGGTCCGATAGCCTTGAGTTTTCAGCAAGTCCGGGAGGTAGGGCAGGGACGGCGGGAGCGTTCCGCCGATTGCGCTCATGCCGGTGCTTTGCGGATAGGCTCCGGAAAGAATGGTCGCGTGCGAAACGACGCTACATGGCGACTGGGCGTAGGCATGCTCGAAGACGATGCTTTCTGCGGCGAGGCGATCGAGGCTTGGCGTCAGCGCGCCCTTGGCGCCGAGGAAGCCCACGCGGTCGGCGCGCACGGAGTCGAGAGTGATCAGCACAAGGTTGGGTTTGGGGGCGGCAGCGGCGGAAAAAGAGCCCAATAATATCAGGCTCACACTTATGGCGACTTTACTAATCATGTGAGGACAAGTGTAAAGGCTATAACGGTATCGATCAAAACCAGCAAGCAAAGCGATGGCGGAGGATGGCCAGCAGCCCGCGAGCGATCCTTGAGGGTCAATGCAACTCCGCGTACAATTTCTGTACCTGTTCCTCGGAATCTCCTCTCGTGGTGGTGCTGGGACTCCACTCATCGTTCGCCAGGGATGCTATCCAGGAAGCCGGGTTCGTATGATTGCGCTATTTAAAAAACGTGTTCCGCTGGTGTGCTTGCTTGCTCTGTGCGCCGGGGGTCTCAGTCTCTTCATTTCCTGCGAGCGTGCGCGGGGTGGAGCGGTTGCGTCGAGGAGGATGATTATCCTGGGCGTTGACGGGCTTGATCCTGACCTGCTCACGAAGTTCATGAGCGAGGGCAAGATGCCGAATTTTGCCCGCCTGGCGGAAACGGGATCGTTCCGGCGTTTGACCAGCAGCATCCCGCCGCAGAGTCCGGTGGCGTGGTCGAATCTGATCACGGGAATGAACGCTGGCGGGCACGGAATCTTCGATTTCATTCACCGCGATCCGAAAACTTTTCAGCTTTATTTCTCCACGTCGCGGGTGGAGGGTCCCAAGCACAGCTTTCGCGTTGGCAGTTGGGTGATTCCGCTGGGCGGCGGTTCCGCGGAGGAGTTGCGGAAGGGGAAGGCTTTCTGGGAGTTTCTTGACGAACACCGGGTGCCCAATTATGTGTACCGGATTCCGGCCAATTTTCCGCCGATCACTGCCAAGGGCAAGACCCTTTCCGGCATGGGCACGCCCGATCTGCGCGGCACTTATGGCACGTTTACCTTTTATACGGACGATCCAACTGCGGCCGTAGGAGCTGTCGAAGGCGGCGAAATCGTGCAGGTCGAGGTGAAGAACAATCGGGTGGCGACCAGTCTGATTGGACCGGATAACACCTTTCGCAAGAACTCACCTCCTGCTACCGAGCCTTTTACCGTGGACGTCGATCCTCTGAATGCAGTTGCGCGCATCGGCCTGCAAGACCGGCAGTTTGTTCTGAAAGAAGGCGAGTGGAGCGGATGGGTTCCGGTGGAGTTTCAGCTGATGCCTTTAATCGGCAATGTGAAGGGGATCTGCCGTTTTTATCTCAAGCAGGCGCATCCGCGTTTTCAACTTTACGTGTCGCCTATCAATATTGATCCGGAGAATCCGGCGCTGCCGATTTCTACTCCCACGAATTACTCGAGCGACTTGGCGAAACAGATCGGTGAATTCCACACGCAAGGCATTGCCGAAGATACGAAGGCGCTCACGGATGGCGTGCTCGACGACAAGGAATTTCTGGAACAATCGCATACCGTGCTTGCCGAGCACCGGCGCGCCTTCGATGTGGAGTTCCCAAAATTTCAGCAGGGGTTGTTTTTCTTTTACTTCTCGAGTCTCGACCTGAACGCGCACATGCTGTGGCGGCTTACCGATCCGCAGAGTCCGGCATACGACGCTGGGCTCGCCGCCCGGTACGGGTCGTCGCTCGAGGAATTTTACGAGCAGATCGATCAGGTGCTCGGAGAAGTCTTGCCGAAGGTCGATGACAATACGACGCTGCTGGTGCTTTCGGACCATGGATTTGCTCCTTACCGGCGCTCTTTTAATTTGAATACGTGGTTGCTGAACAACGGCTACACCACGCGCAAAGAGGGTGCCAGCGGAGATGCGAGCGAGCCCTTTGCCGATGTGGATTGGAGCCGTACGCGAGCGTACGGGCTGGGGATCAATGGACTCTATCTGAATGTGCGCGGGCGCGAACGCGACGGGATTGTCGATCCCGCTCAGGCGGATCGGTTGCTGCGGGAGATCCGCGAGAAACTCTTGGCGGTGCGCGACCCGAAGGATGGTTCGCAGGTGATTACGCGAATCGACCTGGCGAGTGAAGTTTACCAGGGCCCTTATGCGCGGACGGGGCCGGATGCGATCGTTGGCTACAATCGCGGGTATCGCGCCGGATGGAAGACGATTCTGGGGGCGTTTCCGGCGGACGTGTTGGAGGACAACACGAATGCCTGGAGCGGCGATCATTGCATGGACTTCACGAAAGTGCCCGGAGTGTTGTTGAGCAACCGCAAGGTGGAAGCGCAGGCTCCGGCGCTGACCGATATTGCGCCGACGATTCTGGCGGAATTCGGCATCGCGAAAACGAAGGAGATGATGGGGCAGTCGGTATTTCAGCGGCGGTAGGCGCTTTTGCCTGGGGCGGAGCGGCGGGCGTGGACGCCCGCCGGACAGCCGCCGGGACGGCGGCGCTACGGACTGGCGGCGCTATCACTGAAGGAGAAATCATGTTTGGTTCACACAAGGTGAAGATTGAAGGCGAACTGTTGGAGAAGGTCCAGCAGTGCTCGGACGCCGCGGGATATGAATCGATCGACGAATTCGTAATCCACATGCTGGAAAAGGAAACCAAGAAAATCCTGCCTGATGAGAGCAGCACATCGAAGGAAGAGATACAAAAACGGCTGCGCGGACTAGGGTACATCGAGTAGCTTGAGTCTCTTCTCAATAGCGAAGCTGCTCGCCGGTTATGCCGCGGCCATCGCGGCGTTGAATTTTTCTCTGCTAACCAGCCCGCTTGCGATTGTGATCGTTTTGTCGCTGGTGGTGGGATTGCTGATGGTGGTGTTGTTCGGCTACACCTCGGACCAGAAGGCGATCGGCATTGCTAAAGATCAGCTGAAAGCCCATTTGCTGGCGGTGCGCCTTTACCGGGACCAGATTCCGGTGGTGATGGGTTCGTATGGCAAGATTCTGCGCGGCACCGGACGTTATCTGAAGCTTGCTTTTAAGCCGCTGCTCTATGTCATCATTCCGATTACTTTGCTGATCGTAGAGATCGATCATTATCTGGGCGCGGCGCCGATTCCTCCGAATACGCCGTTTCTCTTGACAGTTCATACGACAGGGGGCGATGCGGTGAACGATGTCACGCTAGACCTGCCGTCTGAGATTACGGCGACTGCACCTCCGGTTCACGTTCCGGCAGAGAATGAGATTGTGTGGCGGCTGGCCGCATCAAAAGAGGGAAGATACGAAGTGAAGGTTGCGGCCGGCGGACAGAGCGCTGCTAAGGTGGTTTGCGTGGGGAGCGATCTGCCGCGGATTTCGACCATCCGCTTGCGGGGGCATTTCTGGGAGCGCATGTTGTCGTCGGCGGAGCCAGCGCTGCCGGAAGATAGTCCGATTGAATCGATTTCGATCAATTACCCGGATCGCAATATCGAGATCGGGGGTTATGCTATGAATTGGATTTGGTTGTTTTTCATCTTGTCGATGGTGGCAGGATTTATTTTCAAGGAAGTGCTGGGGATCAAGATATGAGGAGATCGTGTGGGGCGGGCGCCCTCGCCCGTGGATCGGCAACCAAGCCGGGTCGTGATTGCCCTTTGCTCCATCTTGATCGCCGGCATTTCGCGGGCGGGGGCGCCCGCGCCACACGTTTCTTGCTGATCGTCTTTCTCTTCTTTCCGGCGTTTGCGCATGCTTATGCTGGGCCGGGCGCGGGATTTGCGGTTCTGTCTTCGTTCTGGGCGATTTTTGTTGCGTTTCTTTATTCGTTCTATGCGCTGATGACTTGGCCGTTCCGGCAATTGTTTCGGTTTCTCCGGCGGCGAAACGCTTATGGAAAGGCTACTTTTGAGCGCGCGGTGATTTTGGGATTCGACGGGATGGATCCTGACCTTGCCGATCGCTTTATGAAAGAAGGCAGGCTTCCGAACCTGGCGAAATTGCGCGACCGCGGAACGTTCAGCAAACTGCGTACTACGTTTCCGCCGATTTCTCCGGTGGCTTGGTCGACTTTTATGACCGGCGTGAATCCGGGCAAGCACAACATCTACGACTTTCTGGCTTGCGATAGAAATAGCTATCTGCCATATCTTTCGTCGGCTGAAATCAAAGGGCCGAGGCGGCACATCAAGATTGGCAAGTATTCCATCCCGTTCGGCAAAACTCAAATCAAAGGGATGCGCAAGGGAACTCCCTTCTGGCATTGGCTGGGCAATGCGGGAATTTTCAGTTCCGTGATTCGCGTTCCGGTTACGTTTCCTCCGGAGAAATTTCAGGGTGTATTGCTTTCGGGGATGTGCGTGCCGGATTTGAAGGGTAGCCAGGGCACGTTTTGCCTTTGCACGACCCGCGTTTCGAATGACAAGTTTCGCGAGGGTGGGGTGCGCGTGCCTATCGAGCGCAAGAACGGCGTGGGCCGTTCCTACGTGCCGGGGCCGGATAATCCAGTGAAAGAGAACGCCGGCGAACTGCGCGCGGACTTCGAGATTCGGCCGGAGGTGGGAGGGAAATCGGCTCGCATCGTGTTTGGTTCTGAAAAAGTTACGTTGAAAGTTGGAGAATACTCCGAGTGGATACCCGCGGAATTCAAAGCGGGCATGGGTTTCACAGCGCACGGCATCTGCCGCTTCTATCTGAAGGAACTTTCGCCCGAGATTGAAGTTTATGTTACTCCAGTGAATATCGATCCGGGACATCCCGACCTGCCCATCTCGCACCCGGTGACTTATTCGATTTACCTGGCCAAGCTCTTTGGGCCGTACGCTACGCTCGGGTTGGCGGAAGATACTTGGGCGCTCAACGAGCACGTTCTTGATGACGATGCTTTTTTGGCGCAGGCTTATGGCAATCACGAAGACCGCGAACGGATGCTCTTCGATGCGCTGGATAAAACCAAGCAGGGGCTATGCACGTGCGTGTTCGACACGACCGATCGCGTGCAGCACATGTTCTGGCGGTATCTGGAAGAGGACCATCCGGCGGCGCGCGATGTGCCGCACAGCCAGCATCCGAAAGTGATTCAGGATCTCTACGAGCGCATGGATCGCCTGATCGGACGCGTGATGGGGAAGATTGATGACGACACGCTGCTGATGGTGATCTCCGATCATGGATTCAAGTCGTTCGCGCGCTGCATGAATCTGAACGCCTGGCTGCATCAGAACGGATACCTCGCGCTGAAGGACGGAAAGACTGAAAGTGGCGACTGGTTCGAAGATGTGGATTGGGCGCGCACGCGCGCTTATACCATGGGCCTCAACGGACTTTATCTGAATATAAAGGGCCGCGAGAAGCAGGGAATTGTCGATCTCTCGGAAGCTGACGCGTTGAAGGGCGAGTTGCAGAAAAGGCTGAATGGGCTGGTTGATCCGGCGTCTGGCGCGGTTGGGATCACGGGCGTGTTTATTGCGGACAATGTTTATCGCG
>JBAVAA010000355.1:0-4407 GCA_049585515.1 Terriglobales bacterium
CCGAATATCCCTTGTGAGCATGCACGAACTCGTCGGCGTGGGTTTCCTCTCCAAAGTGAAAATGCGGAGTGACGGTGTGCTCGAAAAAATGGACGAGCAGGTATCCGCCGAGAATGAGAAATCCGGCGTACGGACCACGCAGCTGAATGCTCTCCGGCACCATTTCGACGAGCGCCGTCGCCAGCATGAATCCGGCACCGAGCGCGACGAAGTAGCGCAGGTACGAATGTTCCCAATGCTTGTGAACAATGATGGCGCCGCCGAACACATTAGCGCCCGCCGCCGTCAGTCCCAGCAGCACACTGGTCAAAATGGGGGACATGAGCAAAGAGGATAGCAGGTGGAAGGCTTCCTGTTCTCAGTTCTCAGCTAGGCAGGTTAGACTGAGAATTCAGCACTGGGAACTTTGTTCCGTCACTTTGTTTCGCCACTTTGTTTCGGATTTTTTGTTTCGGAACTATCGCGTGCCTGCAGCCGTACTATAGAGGAGTGGACTCGGGGAGGAACAGATGTTCTGCGATCAATGTGGGGCACAGTTGCAGGCGGGAGCGGCGCACTGCGAACGTTGCGGCAAGACCGTCCTGGGACTTATCGAGCTGCGGCGCAGCCGCGTGCGCAACCACGTCCGGCTGCTGGGGATTCTATGGATGGCGTACTCGTCCCTGTACGTTTTTTTGGGAGTGGCGGTGCTGGTGGTGGCGCAAACGGTTTTCAGCGGTGCGTTCCACATCCATGGCGGCCCTCCGCCCGATGTCACCATATGGCTACGGCCGCTCCTCACCTGCGTCGGCTGGGTGATCCTCGCCATCGCCGCAACGGGCTTTTTTACCGGTTGGGGCTTGCTGCAGCGAGAGGCGTGGGCGCGAACGGTGGCATTGATCGTGGGCTTCCTGGCGCTGTTGAGAATCCCGGTTGGCACGGCACTTGGCATCTACACGCTGTGGGTCTTGCTGCCCTCCCAATCCGACGAGGAATATAAGTCGCTGGCGCAGGCCGCATAGCGAACTGTGCGCAGGGTGTTGTTCGCGCACCCGCCGCTTAATGAATGCAGGACCCTCGATGGCATGGGTCCGAAAATAAGCCTCCGGAGCCTCCGTTTTCCCGTCGGAGCGCGGTTACGTTCGGTTACCGGCCTGATTGCAGGAATCGCAGACGGGTTCTAGAATCGAAAAACGGGCCGACGTAGCTCAGTTGGTAGAGCAGCCGATTCGTAATCGGCAGGTCATCAGTTCAAGTCTGATCGTCGGCTCCATTCCAGCCATATCTTCTACGTGTGCGTGCGTCTATCTGCCGCCTGGCTCCCCTACTTCGAGCCCGTCCGCGCCAGTCCGCCGGGCGCGGCGGAAGATTCCAGCCATACCCGCTAGCCCTATTCCCAGGAGAGTCAGAGTCCCAGGTTCGGGGACTGGAAGAGGATGAATGAGCCAGATATAGCCGAGCCGGGGGTTCCCGATATTCACCCTGGGAGCCTGGGGCTGAGCCGGGCGATCACCGTGAAGCTGACCGAATCCGGCCAGTGTCACGCAGCCGCTTTGACTGCGCCCAGTGATCGGAAGGGGAGTTGGAATTGAGATTCGGCCGAGATGTTGCGTGCAAGCCGAAGTGAAGGCCGGCAGAACTCCTTGACCGAGGTGAATACTATCCGCGCGCGCGGCCATAGACCACGCCAATGCCAGCACCGTTAGAACTACCGCTCGCTTCATTTTCGTCCAGGCGTTCGCTATCTATATCTATGCCTGTCGACCCCAGGCTCTATGGAACTTTAGTCCTTCGTAATTTCTTTACAACTACCTAGCTGGATTAGCCAAAGACACTAATCGGAAAGCACTACTTACGAAGTAGTCCTAACTCGACGCAGGCAGGGGAGTAACCGAGGAGCTTTGGAGCAGAATTCGCAGCAGTATCAGCCAGCGGCGGACGTCGGTAGTCATCAGGAAGTTTTCTTTTACATGCTGGTGGCCATTGCGGCCTAGCTGTTCGGCCATCGAGTCGTCGGGACAGGCGCGTAATGCCACCAGAAACTCCTCAAGGTTGTTTGCCTTCTGGGTAGTGATGCGCAAAGATGCGCCGAGGTATTGAAGTAAAAAGGCTTGACCGGCGTTCGTAAAGAAATTACTTACGCTGAGGCCGTCATTTTGAATGACCTCGGTTCGACGCCGCGGCCGCGCTGCTGTTAGAAGCGCCCGCTTCTTTGCCGTTTTGCGCGCACGTCTTCAGCCATTGGCCGAGAAAGTCCACAAGTTCCTCGGGAGGCTTGAGCCACAATTTTGCTGCCGTGTTCCGCCAGGTGGGACGAACCAGCACGCTGAGGCCGCGTTCTTGTATCGCCCGAAAAGCGGATTCGTCGGTAGAATCGTCGCCCAAATAAGCGATTGGTACCTGCGGACTGATTTCGTTGAGAAGCATATAAACCGCGTCTCCTTTGTCGGCTTCGGACGCACGGATCTCCAATCCGCCGTCGAATTCCACCAGGTCGAGTCCGCTTTGTTCCGCAACCGGCCGCCAGCCAAGCAAGACGCGAGCGCGGAGATCTTCGGCGTCGGCTTCGTTCAGTCCCCTCCAATGAACGGCAATGCTACCCGCCTTGAATTCCGCAGTTCCGCGCACCTGCTGGTAGCCGAGCCAGCGGTCGGCATCCGACAAACCATCGAGCGTTCGCTCATCGAGGTGGGGCAACGCCATGCCTCCATCCTTCTGCAGGCGTTGCAGACCATAGACTCCCCAGACTTCGGGACGTGGCTGAATATTCAGAAGCGGAAGCAAGTCGGTCGTATCTCGTCCGGAGATGACCACCACGCGCGTTCTTCCGTTGCGTACGATCTCCTGCAGGAGCGGAGCGATCCCGGGATACGGGTATGCCTGGTCGCGCCGGGTATGGAAGGGCGCGAGCGTTCCGTCATAGTCAAGCAGGAGCGCCGCCTGGGACGCTTGCGCGACGCTTTGCAAAAACGGTTCGAGCTGCGATTGCACTTCCGGCCTCAACTTTTGCTCCTTTCGATGCCTAGCGTGTTCTCACCATGAAGGGACGCTCCCTCAGTGGCTAATCCCCCTCCAGCACCATGCAAGTAAGTGGATCATCCTGCCGAAGCGCTGGCGTGAAATTTTCCTTCCACGTCCTCGGGAGCGTCCAGGCGAATCTCGCAGAGTTCGGTAATCAGGTTGCCGGCCCAGCGGTATATGTTGTGCTCTTTAACGATCTTGCGCATACGGTGCATGCGCATCTGCTTGTCCTCGGGCTCCATTTCCAAAGCGGCGCGGATGGCGTCGGCAGTCTGATCGATGTTGTAGGGATTGACCAGCAGAGCATCGCGAAGTTCGCGGGCTGCTCCCGTGAACTGGCTGAGGATCAGCACGCCCCGCTCATCCTGGCGGGCTGCGACAAATTCCTTGGCCACGAGGTTCATTCCATCGTGCAGCGAAGTCACAAGGCAGAGATCGGCGGCGCGATAATAAGGCTCGATTTCCTGATGGCTGTGCTGGCGCGTGAGAAGGACAATGGGCTTCCATTTGCCACTCTGGAAGCGCCAATTGATGCGCTCTGCTTCGGCTTCCACTTCCGCGAACAAATCGTGGTACCGCTTGATGTGAGTACGGCTGGGCGCTCCAATCTGCACGAAAGTGAATTGGCCCTGATAGCTGGGATATTTCTCGAGAAAACGCTCGATCGCCAGAAAGCGCTCCAGAATTCCCTTGGTGTAGTCGACGCGATCCACACCAATCCCCATGAGGGTTGCCTCCACGCCGAGGTTTCGAATTAGCGCTGAACGTTCGATGTAATTGAAGCCGTAATTGTTTTCCGCGTCGTCGGCGCAGGCAACACTGATTGGAAAGGGCCGGACGATGGTGCGATGGTCCTGGCGCAGCACGGAAAAGTGCTCCCAGTCAACGCGTGACTCAACGACGCGGTCAACGGTCTCGAGGAAGTTGTTGCAGTGCGACTGAATGTGGAATCCGATCAAGTCGGCGCCGAGCAGGCCATCCACCAACTGGCGCTGCCAGGGGCAAATGCCGAAGGCTTCCGGATTCGGCCACGGAATATGCCAGAAAATGGCTACGCGCGCATCGGGACGTTTTTCTTTGATCAGCCGCGGCAGAAGGGCGAAGTGATAATCCTGGACCAGCACGACAGGCTTCGGGACGCTTTCGATTTCGTCGAGCACGGCGGTCATGAACTTGCGATTGACGTCCTGATAGTGCTGCCAGTCATCTGCGCGAAACAGGGGCCGGGTGTGCGCGATGTGGCATAACGGCCAAAGGCCTTCGTTGGCAAAGCCGTAGTAATACCCTTCCTCTTCCTCTTTCGTCAGCCACACGCGGCGCAAACTGTAGCGGGGATCGTCGGGAGGAACGCGGAGCCGGTCGGCGGCGTCCACAACTTCGGCGTCGGCATTGCCGTTGCCATGTGCG